>JAIDFC010000280.1 GCA_029054535.1 Rikenella sp.
TCTGGATGCCGCGACGGGGAATATCTACGAAACGGTCAACGTCATCGCGCGACGCGCCAACCAAATCAACAGCGAAATCAAACAGGAACTCTCGAGCAAACTGTCCGAATTCTCGTTTGCGGCCGATAACCTCGAAGAAACCTTCGAAAACCGTGAACAAATCGAGGTCTCTCGGCACTATGAACGCATGCCAAAACCGACCCTCATCGCTATCGAAGAGTACCTCGACGGAGAAGTCGCTTTCCGTCAACGAAATCAACAACTTGCTGCTACTTCTGAAAAATAGTACTGTTACTTATACGCTCGTTCTTTAGCTACGTGCTGGTACTGTTCTTTATTGTGAACAAAAAGAACCAAAAAAACTTTCGGGAATGCTTACGCATTCCATGGGCTGCCGTAGTCAAGAACCTTGTTCCCTTTGTTTTGGGTGGGGACGTTCGGCGTGGGCGCGCTGAGGTCATTCACGCATTACGCGCCTCGCCGAAAGCCCCACCCACGCCATGGGCCAGAGCATTAGATTGCGGAGCCTAAGGCGTAGCGTAGCTAGTTAAAAGTTTTTGGTGCCGCTTTTTTCAAAAAGCGGCAGTTCCGTACTGTAGCCAAACACGGGGTATAGAGTAATCGTATTTTTAAGAAAGTAAGAAGATGTTATTGGCAGGTCGACATATTTTGTTGGGAGTAACGGGGAGCATAGCCGCATATAAGGCGGCTATGCTCGTTCGGTTGTTGGTGAAGGCCGGGGCAGAGGTTCGGGTGGTGATGACAGAGGCCGCGCGAGACTTCATAACGCCGTTGACTTTAGCCACGCTGTGCAAGCATCCCGTGTTGGTCGACAACTTCGACCCGACCAACGGGGCGTGGAACTCGCATGTGTCGCTCGGCGAGTGGGCCGACCATTATCTCATCGCGCCCGCGACGGCCAATACGCTGGCCAAGATGGCGTCGGGGATGGCGGATAATCTGTTGTTGTGTTCTTATTTATCGGCCCGGTGTCCGGTGAGCGTGGCTCCGGCGATGGACCTCGACATGTATCGGCATGCGGCGACGCGGCATAATTTGGAGATACTGCATAATCATTACGGCGTAAACATAATCGAACCTCGAGACGGAGAGCTGGCCAGCGGTTTGGTCGGGAAGGGGCGGATGGCCGAGCCGGAGGAGATCGTCGATTACTTGACCCGGGCGTTTGCAGGGGAGAAAGAGGGGGCGTTGGCCGGGCGGCGGATTCTGGTAACCGCCGGGGCGACCGTAGAGCCGATCGATCCGGTGCGGTTCGTGAGCAACTATTCGACCGGGAAGATGGGGTACGCCTTGGCCGAGGCGTTGGCCGATCGGGGGGCGGAGGTTACGCTGGTTACGGGACAGGCCACGGCGCGGTTGGCGGGGCGCTATCCGAACCTGACGACGGTGCGCGCGCTGTCGGCGGCGGAGATGTACGAGGCGTGCGAAAGGTTGTTTCCGGCGATGGACGGGGCGGTGTTTTGCGCGGCGGTGGCGGACTATACGCCGGCCAGGCCGATGGGGGAGAAGTATAAACACGATCCGGCGCAACCGTTTTTGCTGGAACTCAAACCGACAGTCGATATTGCGGCGGCGATGGGGCGGATCAAACGGACCGATGGGGCGGGGCGGCAGGTAACGATCGGATTCGCGTTGGAGACCGCGCCGACCGGTGCGGAAGGGCAAGGTATGGCTTATGCCCGGGAAAAGCTGGAGAAAAAGAATCTGGATGCGATTGTGTTGAACTCGCTCAGCGACGTGGGGGCGGGGTTCGGGACCGATACCAACAAGGTCGCGATTCTTGATCGGGAGGCGGCGATCGAGTTGCCGCTCAAATCGAAACGCGAGGTGGCCGAGGATATTGCGGACTATATGACGCGGAAATTCGCGCAACTATGCTGAAACATCTGAACATAGAGAACTACGCCATTATCGAGCGGCTCGACATCGACTTCCACCCGGGGCTGAACATCATCACGGGGGAGACGGGGGCCGGGAAATCGATCTTGCTGGGGGCGTTGTCG
>JAIDFC010000281.1 GCA_029054535.1 Rikenella sp.
GCTTGAGGGCAGTTCTTGCATGTTGCCGAGCAAACTTCAGTTTTCGAGTGCCGAGCGGCACCGTCGCCCGCCCGCCTAAGAGGGGAATTTCGCTCGTTTTGCGTGAGCAAAACCGAGAAGAAATTCCCGCGGGCGACGCGCCCACAGGGCGTTTTATTTTGGGTTTCCTCAGTGTTATGGCGGGCGATCGGCTGCGGCGGATCTTTAGCGGCACCGGTTCGGCGCCAGCGCGGAAAGCCCTTAGGATCGAGGCTGCCAGTAAAACACCCGAAGGGTGCGTCGCCGGGGGTGGCGCCGGACCGCGCGCCTGCGGCGCGGTTGTCGTCGAGTTGTCGTTTTTTGTGTGAAACGGCCGCGCGATCAAAGATCTCGGTTGGTTGCGGAGCAAAAATCCCGACACCCGAAAAAAGAGACTCTACCCATGGGCCAAAGCACGGGATTGCGAGGAAACTGCCCGACGAATCAACCGAAACACAACTAATAAAGAACAGTTTCAGAACGTAACCGACGCCACGGATCACAATGTGGTTATGGTATCGGTCGAGATGTAGCCGTGCATCAAGGCATAGAGCGTGAGTCCCGAAATGGTTTTGATTCCGAGTTTCGCGGTGATGTTTTTTCGGTGAGTCAGGACCGTATTGAGACTGATGTTGAGCCGGTCTGCGATCTCTTTGTTGATCGCGCCGCTCACGACCAGTTGCAGAACCTGGACCTCGCGGGCCGAGAGCTCGTCCGACGGGTTCGACTCTTCGGCGCCGGGCAGGGGCAGGAGGGTTTGGCCGATCACATCCAGCAGGTTCTCCAGCGGTTCGGCCGTGCCGATCGTCCGAGGCGTCTCGCCGCTCTCCTTGGCCGCGTCCGCCATCGCTCGCCGTCCGGCGGTCAGGATCAAACATTGCGCGCGCCGGGGCAAGAAAAAATCGACGTTCGCGGCAAATGTGCCGCTATCCGTAACATAGCCGTCGAAAGGGGTACCCGTCGCGGCAATCTCCCTCGCCGCCCCGACTGTTTCGGCGAAACTCTCCACTTCGACCGACGTAAAATACCGTTCCAACAAGGCTCGTATGCCGGCCTCCTGCACCACGTCGGGCAGTATCAGTGCGATTCGGGGCATAGCAGTGCGTCGATAATCGGTGTCAGGATCCGGTTCCGAATCCGGTTGTGCTGTCGGATGTCTCGTTCGATGCTCCCGATGGCGAAGATCACGGCATAGGCCAAATTGTCGTCGTACTGTCCGCTCAGGTGGCGCACCAGGATGCTGCGCAGGTCGCACAGCTGGCTCGCGGCGAACTCCTCGCCCTCCGAAGGAGCGTGGAGCGACTTCGGAGGCTGTTCGCACGCAACCCCTTCGCCCCGACTCAGAGCCAGGCAATACGGAAACCATTCGTTCGTATCGTATTCGATCGAGGCGGTCAAACTCGCTTTGAACTGCTCGAAAAACCGACCGATCAAGTCCAGATTCTTATTCTCTCCCTCTCCGCTGGCGATCAACGAACGTAGGTGCCGTTCGATATTGGGCAGCTGAGAGAACCGAAAATAGGCGTTGGTTTTGGTCAGGTAGTCGACGATCTGGTTGACGTGGAACGTCTTGAGCCGCTGCTCCGGAAAATAACTCTCGAACAAATAGGTGTTCATCAACACGAGCATGAAACCGGCGTCGATCCCGTGCTCGGCACAAACGGCCGACACGGTTTTCTCTCCCACTCCCAGTCGGATCCCGAAACGACTCACCAAAGGTATCAAACTCGGATGTTGCTCGAAGGCCGTACTTAACGGCGTCTCACTGGTCAGTAATCCCATCCCGTAAAGATAAACTATTTTTTTTGGTCTGTTCTATTTTTCGGGAACTGTTCTTTAGCTTCGGGGGCTGTTCTTCTTGCAAACCATAGAGTTTGCCGGATGGCCCAAGCGATACGTAGCATCTTTTGTTAGGGCTTTTGGTGAGTTCTCAGTGCTTTTGACTACGGCAGCCCTTTGCCTGTCGCAGGTCCCCGTCGGGGCTTTTACTGAGTTTTTCTCAGCCTTATTGGGCGGGACCTGCTCGGGCCGGTGCCGCTCGGCACGCGAAAGCTGGTGTTTGCTCGGAACACTTCCGCTGGCGTCTGTTGATCTACATACCCAATCGCTCCGATAACCGACACCCGCAGGAATCCTCCGTGATTTCCCCATGACGGCCCGCAGCCCTCCCCCGGCGGAGGGGTGCCGCTCGGCACTCGAAAGCTGGAGTTTGCTCTGCAAGCCTCCGTGGGCTGCAGC
>JAIDFC010000282.1 GCA_029054535.1 Rikenella sp.
GACTGCCCTCAAGCCGGGCGGGCTCCGCGTGCCCGCGGTGGGCGGGCGATACTACGTATCGCTTTACCGTTCTAAAATCATTCTTTGACCGCGCGCCTGGGGAAATCAAACCGATAAACGAAGCGTTTATCGGGAATGATTTCCCTCTTTAGGCGCGGCGCGCGGGGTCTTCTCGCCGAGAAACCATATCTGACTGGCCTCGGGCCGGCCAGGCCCCGCGTGCCCGCGGTGGGCGGGCAATGCTTCGCATCGCTATTACTACCGTCGAAAAAAACGCAGAAACCCAAACCTAAAGAGGCTCCGCACGCTATAACATTCTAAAAACAGTCTCTGGCCGCGCGGATTTCTCTTCGAAAACCGTGTTTGTCCGCGCGTATGTCTCTTTGAAAAGAGATGAGAAATTCCACGATTCTACCCTCCTAAAGAATCGTCCTATAAAAAATGCAAAAAAATTACGCCCTGACGTTTGGAAGTTTCGAAAATCGCGATTATCTTTGCACCGCTATACAAGCTACACGATGGCCCTTTCGTCTATCGGTTAGGACACAAGATTTTCATTCTTGGAAGAGGGGTTCGATTCCCCTAGGGGCTACGAGAAACGGTTTGCACTTAATAAAAATTAAGTCGCAAACCGTTTTTTTCACAAATCCCGCACCGCACCACACTGATCCCGCATGCTGCGGGATCAGCCTCCAACTCGTCCCACTACCCTATTTCATACCCCTATCCGAACAACGCCTTCGCAATCCGCTCCACGTTGTCCGCCTTGCCCATGGTATAGAAATGCAGAGCCGGCACCCCTGCCGCCATCAGTTCCCGCCCCTGTTGCACCGCCCACTCGATCCCGACCTCCCGCACCGCCGCATTGTCGCGACACGCCTCTACCGCCCGCACCAAATCGTCCGGCAGGTTCACCCCGAACGTCTGCGGCAAGAGCGACAACTGCGTTTTCGTCGTGAACGGCTTGATCCCCGCCACGATCGGCACCGTGATCCCCGCCGCCCGACACGCCTCGACGTAGTCGAAAAACCGGGCGTTGTCGAAAAACATCTGCGTAACGACATATTCCGCCCCGGCATCGACCTTCGCCTTGAGGTGAGCGATATCCGTAGCCAAGTTCGGCGCTTCGGCATGTTTCTCCGGATACCCCGCCACGCCGACGCAAAACGAGGTCGATGCGGCATGCTCCAACTCCGAATCGAGATACTCGCCCCGATTCATCGCCACGATCTGCCGCACCAGATCCGCCGCATGCGGATGTCCGTTCTCCGCCGGCCGAAACAGCCGCTCGCCCCGCACGTTATCCCCCCGCAACGCCAATACGTTGTCGATCCCCAAAAACTGAAGATCGATGAGCGCATCTTCGACGTCGAACTTGGAAAAACCGCCGCAAATCAAGTGCGGAACCACGTCGATCCCATAGCGTGCCTGGATCGCCGCCGCAATTCCCACGGTTCCCGGCCGCTTACGCACCACCCGACGTTCCAACAACCCGTCCTCACGCTCCAACAACTTCACCTCTTCCCGATGATACGTGATGTTGATATACGCCGGTCCGTACGGCAACAAACGACCGACCGTATCGAACACCGTGTCGATATCGTCGCCTTTAAGCGGGGGCAACAACTCAAAAGCAAACAGGGTCTTACCCTCGCTGAATTTTTCGGTTACTTTCATCGCTTCGTATTATATCTCCTCGACAATGGAAAGGAGACAAAATATAATATGTATATAAAGAAAGTATTTATTTCGTAGAATTTCGTTTCGTATAGCGTTGTTTATTCGTAGCGTGCGGCGTTCCACTCGAATTGGTCGGAGTCGTATTGTTGTTCCGTCCGTTCGCCGCACAGGTCCGTCGCGCCGATTTGACCGTCGATGTATCGATTTTCGTATGATCCAGCGTATCGCCATCGAGCACGATCGCGCCGTGCGACATTTGTCGGATGTCGGCGATCACGACCTCATTGGAAGGAAACTCTCGGTTGTACTCGAACGATTTTTGTTTCATATACTTGGCCACATTCGCCGCCGCAACATCCCGTTCTTCGCTTTGCGGTTCACGGGCCAGTGCCTCGACCATCCGCCGTACGTTCGCTCCGTATTGTTTTTGAGCGATGTAGCTCTGCGAATAGGCCACCGGATGAGGATGGGGCGCAAACATGTCAGGTGTAGGTTTCGGATACGGGGCATCGACGTCGAGGTCGAAGTCGGCGATCATGAACAAGTGGTCCCACAGCATATGTTGAAACCCTTCGCTATCCTTTTGCGCCGGGTTGACGTTGCCCATCACGGCGACGACCACTTCGGCCTGTCGGTTTCGCAACTCTCTGTCTTCGATGGTCTTGAGGTAGGCCACCATGGTCTGCACATTGCGCCCGTACTCGGAGAGCAGGAGTCTCGATTTGTCTCGGTTCATACGAATTGGAATAGATTTTGGCACCGGATTTGCAGAGGCGGAAAAGGTTTCGCGAATCGAAAAAAATCCGTCTGCAAAAGTGAAATCATAGCAAATATAGTGCTAACTTTGGAATCCGGAAAAAATAATCGACAGAAATATGGCTAAAATACTGGTGATCGACGACGAGCGGAGCATCCGCAACATTATCGGCGAGTTGTTGGAGATGGAGGGACACACGGTGAAAACCGCCGAAAACGGGATCCAGGGGTATGAAATGATCGGCGGCGAGGCGTTCGACCTGGTGATTTCGGACATCAAGATGCCGGAGATGGACGGGATCGAGCTGCTCGACAAGCTGATCGAGACCCGACCCGATACGACGGTCGTGATGATCTCGGGCCACGGGAATATCGAAACGGCCGTGGAGTGCATCAAGAAAGGGGCATTCGACTACATTGAGAAGCCGATCGACATGAACCGCATTCTGGTAACGGTCAAAAATGCGCTCGAGCGCGGTTCGCTGGTCCGGGAGACCAAAACCCTGCGGCGGAAAGTCAACAAGATCGGCGAAATAGTCGGCCAGTCGCCGGCCATCGAACGGGTCAAAACCCTGATCGACAAAGTCTCGGTTACCGACGCGCGGGTGCTGATCACGGGATCGAACGGGACGGGAAAAGAGCTCGTCGCCCGGTGGTTGCACGAGAAGAGCGACCGAGCCTCGATGCCGTTCGTGGAGGTCAATTGCGCCGCAATCCCGTCGGAACTCATCGAAAGCGAGCTGTTCGGACACGAAAAGGGGGCTTTTACTTCAGCCATCAAACAACGCAAAGGGAAATTCGAGCAGGCCGACGGCGGGACGATCTTCCTGGACGAAATCGGGGATATGAGCCTCGCGGCGCAGGCCAAGGTGCTGCGGGCGTTGCAGGAGCGCAAGATCACCCGGGTGGGAAGCGACAAAGATATCACGGTGGACGCGCGGGTGCTGGCAGCGACGAACAAAAACCTGCTGGAAGAGATCGCCAAAGGGAACTTCCGCGAAGACTTGTACCACCGGTTGAGCGTCATCCTGATCCACGTGCCGAACCTCTCGGACCGGCGCGAGGACATTCCGCTGCTGGTGGACCACTTCATCCGGACGATCTGTGCGGACAAGGGAAAGCCGGCCAACACGATCGCACCGGAGGCGGTCGAGGCTCTGTGCGGCATGCCGTGGACGGGAAATATCAGAGAGTTGCACAACGCTGTGGAACGACTCCTGATCCTGAGCGGCCGGGAAATTACGCTGGAGGATGTCAAGCTCTACGTAATGCAGGACGAGTAGCCGCGAGACTTGCGTAGCTACGGGACCTGAGGCTGTATATCTATCTTATCCCGACATTATGACAGACCGATAAAATACTCTCTGCAGAGAGTATTTTATCGGTCTGTTTACGTTTTTGTCTGCGTTCTGCGTGTCCGTGAGGGGGAGTGCCGAGCGATACCATTGCCTCCTTGGAATAGAGAGAAGACAGAGCGAACCATCCGGCTCCGGGCTTCCGCCACCGCGATGATGGTACGTTGCGGGGTGTCGGAGGTTATGGGGACTATTGGTTGTCAACGATCCCTTCGGGGAGCACCGATGCTCAAAGTTTGCTCTTCAATACCGGCGGATTCAACCCGAATAATCACAACACTCGTTCGTACGGTTATCAGACGCGTTGCCTCCAGGAATAGGGAGAGGTGCCGATCGGCCGTTTTATTGGCCTGCCGGTTCCGGGCCTGCCGGGTGAAATGCGTTTGCAAGAAAACTTCGTCCTCGGGCGCGCCCCCCGGCGCCCGCCTATGGCGTTCGCCCGCTCCGAGGCCGCCGACTCTACGAGTCGTGGTTGCCTGCAGGCTGGCTGTCAGTTTAGGCCTCCAGATTGAAAACACCTGTTTCCACCGGGAGAAATCTCCCTCTCGGGGGAAGTTGATGTATTCCCTCTAACCCGCTCGAGCCGCGGAGGCTCCTACTTTCTATTATGCGATAGAAAGTAGGCAAAAAACGCATCCAAGGGGACTACGCCCCCTTGGCAATCCCCCCCTTCCCTTTCGGCAGTCGACGCATCGCCGACAACCGCGATCAGAGATCGCGCGCTGGGCGATTCATTCGGATTCGCCACAAA
>JAIDFC010000283.1 GCA_029054535.1 Rikenella sp.
TAGCCTGCGAGGAACGCAATCATTGCGTGAGCAATGAGATATTGCGGGCCTCGCTGGGCGAGGCTACGGCCCGCGCGATCGAAGATCGCGGTTGTTGAGTTAAGGTAAAACGGCCGTCCTACCGGCCTTGCAGACATGGTTGATTGCGGCATAAAAAAGCCAGGGTTTGCGCGGCTTTGGACAGGTTGGAAAACTGCGACTCTATGAGTTGCCGGCCTCGGCGCGGGGCGAACGCCATGGGTGGGCCCATCGGTCGCGGTCTTCTTCGCACAGTAACAGCCCGGGGGGCAGTGCGGATTTTTCAGAGCGAACTCTAGCATTCGAGTGCCGAGCGGCACCAGCCCGTCGCAAGGGGTGGCTCCGGGCTGTCATGGGGAGATCCAGGCGAAAGTCGGCTTGCCCGTCAGGCCCGGAACCGGCAGGTCGTTATTGAGGCAGCCACAGCCCGGTTGGAGTGCCGAGCGGCACCTCTCCCTATTCCTGGAGGCAACGCAACTGAAAACCGTACGCACGGTAGCTGCCGTTATTCGGGCTGATGCCGCCGAAATAGAAGCGCAAGTAGTGGGCACTGGTGCTACCCGTGGGAATCGTTGACGACCAGCTGTACCCGCCGTAGCCGACGACATACAACGTACCGCCGGCATTGGTACCGCGCCATCCGCTGTCGCGGAAGCCCGGAGCCGACGAACGAATGAATAAAAAGTGTACCTTTGCCCATTATGGCGATACCACAACGACATTCAGATCCTTATCGTCCGCGGAACGGACGATCCGAAGCGGCGGGAAGACCTCCGCAACGCTCCCGGCAGACGACGGGACGCGTGCCTACCGTACTGACGCGGCTGTACGAGACGATCCGTCGGAACGTGATTCTGCGGAACGTGGTGATGGCGTTTTGTCTCGGGGTGATTTTGTATTTCGTGGTCAATCTGTTCCTCGGGATTTACACGCGGCACGGACAGAAATTCATCGTGCCCCAGATGATCGGACACAGCTTCGAGGAGGCTGTGGCGATGGCTAAGAAAGGCGATTTGCGGCTGGAGGTGATCGACTCGCTTTATATGCCGAAGCAGCGACCCGGGCAGATTCTCGACCAGAGTCCGAAACCCGGGATGGGGGTCAAGAAAGGACGGCGTGTGTTTTTGACTGTCAATGCTTTCCGGCCGCGGACCGATGTGATCCCGCATGTTACGGGGTATTCCTTGCGGCAGGCGAAGAATATGCTCGAAACCAAGGGGTTCGAGATCGAACGGCTCGTTTATCGCTCGGATATGGCGACGAACAACGTCCTCGACGAACTCTACAAAGGCAAGTCCATCACGCGCGAGGCCAAGGTGAAAGCTGAATTGGGATCCAGTATTACGCTGGTGGTGGGGGTCAACCACTCGTCGCCGCTGCCCCGGATTCCGAAGGTGATCGGATTGACCTTGCGCGAGGCTAAGAGCAGGCTTTGGGAGGCGGGGATCAATGTCGGACGTGTGCGGTACGACTCCAATGTCAAGGAGGACGACTACGAAAATGCCCGCGTCTATCGGCAGGAACCGAATCAACAGAGCCGGATCGATTATGGCGGAGAGGTCTCGTTGTGGCTCACGCGCGACGGGCAGAAGATCTCTACGTCGTCCAGGAGCTCGGACGAGGCGACGCGGCGAACGGTCGAAGTCGACGAAGAAGAGGGTGATACGGCAGGCCAGGAGGCTGTCGAACAGGAATGACGCCGGTCGATTACTCGACTTCCGGCGTCGAGGAGGCGGACGACGAACGCGAAGACGAACTGTTCGAGCATTTCAACGTCGTGGCCGACAAAGGGCAGGGGTTGTTGAGGCTCGACAAGTTCCTGACCACGAGGCTCGAAAATACCTCGCGCAACCGCATCCAAGCGGCTGCAGATGCGGGGAATATCCTCGTCAACGGACAGCCTGCCAAGTCGAGCTACAAAGTCAAACCGCTCGACCGGATCTCGATCGTGCTGCCGTATCCGCCTCGGGAACTCGAAATCGTGGCCGAAGATATTCCGCTGCGGATCGTTTACGAGGACGACGACCTGATCGTCGTCGACAAAGAGGCCGGAATGGTGGTCCATCCGGGGCACGGAAACTATACCGGGACGCTGGTCAATGCGCTGACGTTCCATTTACAGGGTCTGCCGCTCTTCGAGCGGGGGGATATGCGGGCCGGACTCGTGCACCGGATCGACAAAAACACCTCGGGGCTGCTGGTGGTGGCGAAACACGAACGGGCGCACGCTTTTCTGGCCCGACAGTTTTACGACCACTCGATTCGGCGGATCTACCATGCTTTGGTGTGGGGCAATTTCGACCAGGACGAAGGGACGATCGAAGGGAATATTGCGCGCAGTACGACGGATCGGATGCGGATGGCCGTCTATCCGCCGGACGGGGCGGTGGGGAAACGGGCCGTTACGCACTATCGGGTTTTGAAACGGTTCGGGTATGTAACGCTGGTCGAGTGCCGGCTCGAAACCGGGCGCACCCACCAAATCCGGGTTCATATGGAGTCGATCGGGCATCCGCTATTCAACGACGAACGGTACGGCGGAGATCGCATACTCAAAGGGACCACGTTCAGCAAATACAAACAGTTCGTCGAAAACTGTTTCGCCGTCATGCCGCGGCACGGACTGCATGCGCTGAGCCTGGGGTTCGTCCATCCGACCACCCGGCAGGAGATCTACTTCGAGTCGGAGTATCCGGCCGATTTTGCGGCGTGTCTGGCCAAGTGGGAGGCCTATACGGCGGCCCGCAGCTTCTCCGGGGCGGAAGAGTGAGGTCCTTCTTGGGGGGCCGAAGAGGATTGTTGTGCGCCTCCGAAATAATTCCTATCTTTATCCGAAATTATTCACCCATCAAACTCAATTCCTATGGGACAAAGAACGTTTACCATCATAAAGCCGGATTCGGTGGGGGGAAACCACATCGGAGAGATCCTGACGATGATCGAGCGGGCGGGCTTTCGGATCATTGCCCTGAAGATGACCTATCTGAGCCGGTCGGATGCCGAGAAATTCTACTATGTCCACAAGGGGCGGCCGTTTTTCCGGAACCTCTATCTGTTCATGACCTCCGGGCCGATCGTGGCGGCGGTGCTCGAAAAGGAGGGGGCGCAGGATGCGGTGGCCGAGTTCCGCGAACTGATCGGGAAAACCAATCCGGAACTGGCGGCGGAAGGGACGATCCGCAAACGTTTTGCGGCTTCAAAGACCAGAAACGCCATTCATGCGTCGGACAGCGACGAAAATGCGGCGTGGGAAGCGGCTTTCTTCTTCCCGGACAAGGAGATTATCGCTACGAAGTACGAGTTGCCGCTGCCGGAGGACGAAATCGACAGCGATTAACGTTTTTTTAAGCTGAAGGGCGGCGGTAGCTCTTCGGTTATCGAATGCGGCGGGCGACTTTATATATTATATAAAGTCGCCCGCCGCAGTTTTTTTGAGATACGGGGTGTTCTTGTCTTGTCTTGTCTTGTCTTGTCT
>JAIDFC010000284.1 GCA_029054535.1 Rikenella sp.
GCCGTAATCAATCCCATCAATCCGATAGCCAACCCGCTCACCGCCCCCTCGACCGCCCCCATCTCCATCGCTCGAGCCGTCCCCACACCATGCGCCGCCGACCCTAAGGCCAATCCTTTAGCGATCCGACTCGTGATCTTCAGCTTACGCAATACGAACGGGCCGACAATACTGCCGAAAATCCCGGTGAAAACCACCACGATGGCTGTCAACGAACCGATCCCACCCGATCGTTCGGCAATCGACATGGCGATCGGCGTGGTAACCGACTTCGGCACCAACGACGCTTCGATCGCTCGCCCAGCTCCGAAGAGTCGGATAATCAGAACCACGCTCACGATCCCCACCACGCTCCCCACGACGACCGACGTAACGATCGAAACCGCATTAGCCCGCAGCTGTTCGACTTGTCGGTAGAGGGCATATCCCAACGCCACGACCGACGGCCCCAACATAAAGTCGATCAGAGCCGTTGCGTTGTGGTAGTGTTCGTACGAGATTCCGGTTACAAGCAAAAACACGATAATCACTGCCGCCGAGGTCAACAGCGGGTGTAGCAGTCCGACTCGTGTCCGCCGAAACAGCCACAAGGACAAAACATAAACGCCGATCGTAAAGGTCAATAAAAAGATCTGCGACCCGACCCATACGCCGAGTACCTCTAAGGTATTATCGAGTTTCATGCCCTCCCTCCCGAATTTTACGTTTCCGTTTTCGTATCTCCAATCGTTGCTGGGTTCCGGCCACGGCTGCCACGATCAACACCGTACTCACGGCCGCCGCCACCAAAATGGCGACCAGATTGGCCGAGATCAGCCCCACGGAGGTTATCAATCCCACGGCGGCCGGTAGGAAAAAGAGCACCATATTATCGAGCAATAGTTCCGAGATTCGGCTCACTCGCTGGGGGGATAACCATCCGAAAGCCAACGCCGAGAAAAGAAAGACCATCCCCAAGACGCTCCCCGGCACGAGTCCGCCGATCATCATGCTGACGCCCAGACCGAGCAGGTAAAAAAACAGGAGCCAGAAAGTCTGTACCAAGAATTTCATGCCGCAAAGATAACGCAAAGCGGAACGAAAACGGATGTCGTTTCCATGATTTCCTTGTTCTAATAGACCGTTCGGCGACTCTGCCGTGCCATAGCCGGCACACGAGTCGGACTTTCTCTCTCGGTAGACCCGATTGGAGTGCCCGGCTGCACCGGCTCCGGGCCTCCGCGGCTACGAATCCGGAATGTTACGAGTCGTCGGTTACAGTGGGTATAGTTGGTCGTCGTCTATTCCTTTATCGGCCGAGTTGAACTACCGTGGTCTCTACTTGGACTTCAATTATGGCGTGATCAGCCGAAATGGCAGCAACCACCGTACGTACGGTTTTCAGACGCGTTGCCTCCAGGAATAGGGAGAGGCCAGAATTGCGATCCAACGGATCGCGCGAGTCGCCGCCACCCCGAGCGGAGACTCGTATTCTCGTCCGGCAATCTAATAAAACTTCATCTCCCGGCTCCGGTCCGCGTGCCCGCGGTGGGCAGTGGGCCGTGTCTGCTTCAAACAGAGGCAACGACGGGTATAGTTCGATTCCCTTTGAGGAATGGTAATACCTAATTATTCAGTTGCGATATTTTTCTCGCCCGGCAGGCCAGGTTGGTGTGCCCAGCGGCACCGTTGACTCCAGGAATAGGGAGAGGTGCCGCTCGGCACTCGAATCGGACTATTCGATGAGAAAACCCGGCTCCGGACTACCGCACCAGCGGCACCGTTGATTCCTGGAATGAGAGAGCACACAAAGTGTTTTATCGGCTTTCCGGCGCAGAAAACTCCACAAAAAACAATTAAATCCCGAAAATCCAGCCTTCGATCGTTTTCCAGATCTGGTTTTGGACCTCTTCGGTTTGGGTTTTGATCCGCGCCCGATGACTTCCGCCCGGTTCGACGACCAGTTTCATGTTCTGTTTGCCGTGGAACAGCGTGGAGTCGAGCATCGCCGCGCTCCACGGGTCGTTTTGTCCGTAGATGCAGATGACTTTCGGATCATTGGCGCGATAGAACGCTACGATTTTCCGCGATAATCCGTCGCTGAACCGGATCCGCCGCGCGTCGTCCGGCAACAGAATCCGAGACAGGTAGCCCCGGGCATTGCGGATCGAGAGCAGCCCCTCGAACGGCGCGGTATCGTAGCCGTAATAGCCCAGCTCGCGTTGCGCCTGGACGAAGAACGAGGGTTCGTCGTTCACGGCGAAGTAGTCCGGCGAGACGGTTGCGATCAGGTGGTCCAACAGCTCTTCGTGCGGCGAGTCCGATGCCGGGACGACGCTCACGGCCGTCCCCCACTGCCACATCGAGAACGGGTATTCCAGCACGCAGAGGTCGAAAATCTCGTCGATGTTCGTCCGAAACTCGTAGCTTTTCGATTTGCAGTACTCCTCGAACATCGGCACCAGCTCTTTCCGGCGTTTGAGAACCTCGATCTGGAAGTCGCGCATCGCGGCCCGTTCTTCGTCCGTTCCGACGCGGTCGAGGAACGGCTCGTGCCGTCCGTCCTCGACCCCGAAGCAGATCGGCCCCACATACGCCACCGTAACATCCACATCCGCCGGATAATACATCCGGTAGATCAACGCATTTTCACCCCCCTTGCTCACTCCGGTTCCGATCCATTTGTCCGGATAGATCTCCCGCAGGGCCTCCCGGACAGCATGCAGATCGGCTGCCGCCTGCTCGGCGTTCAGGTAGTCCCAGTTGCGCGGTTCCGGTGTCGACTCGCCGAAGTAGCGATGTTCGACGAACACCTGATTCGCTCCGAGCCGTTCGGACAACTCCTCGCGATACCTCGTCCCGAGCGCCCGGGCCCCGCCGTACCCTTCGGTAACGATCACCGTCGGCCGGTCGAATCCGACATGAGCCACTACGAATCGTTGCTCGAATTGTCCCTTCGCCGGATTCCGGTGGTCGAGCGGCTGGTCGAACATCACGGCGTACCGCTCCTCGAAGAATCCCTTGTCGAGCTCTTCGACCGACACCACCCCCGGCAGCGCGATCAACTTGTCGTACAGCTCCGTGGCCCCGGCAAACGTCGAACCAGCCAGCAGCAGGACGAAAAATGCAAAGGTAAATTTCAGGTATCTCATAGTTTGCTATTGAATTATCGTTTCACCCCCATACTGTAAAGCCCCAGGATCGCTCCCGTCAACGCCTCCCAACCGAAGCGCCGTTTCTCGACCGCGATCCGGTTGCGGAACTCCGGTCCTTTTTTTAGGTCGTAGAACGTAGCGATCGCTTCGGCGATCGCCCTCGGATCGATCTCGACCACGTAGCCCGCCTCGCCGTCCGGCACGATCTCCGGCAGTCCGCCTACCCGCGTAACGACCATCGGCAGCTCGAAATGGTAGGCCACCTGCGTAACCCCGCTTTGGGTCGCGCTCCGGTAAGGTTGTACCACTAAGTCCGAGGCGCAAAAATAGTACCGGACCTCCGTCTCTTCGATATAGCGGTCGTGGACGATGACCTCGTCGGCCAGCCCCAACTCCCGAATCAAAGCCTCGTATTTTTCCCGATTACCGTAGTACTCGCCGCCGATCAAGAGCTTCCGCCCCTGCGTCCCGCCCCGCGCCCGCAGCAGCGCCCACGCCTCAAGCAGCAGGTCCAGCCCCTTGTAATCCCGGATGAAGCCGAAAAAGAGGACATAATTCACCGTCGGATCCAGCCCCAGCACGGCGCAAGCCTCCGCTTTGGAAACCGCCGCTCCGTAGGTGTCGTAGATCGGGTGCGGCGACATCGCCCGCAAGCCTCGGTAAGCGAAGGTGTCGAGGTCGCGCCCCACCTCGTCCGACATGTAGACCACGCCGTCCGTCCGGCGCAAAAAATAGTCGGTCAGCAACCGGTCCCCCGGTCGGTGTTCATGCGGCACGATGTTGTCGGTCAGCGCAATAATCCGCGTCTCGGGCGACCGTTTTCGGATGGTTCCCGCGATCGTCCCTAACGACGGCCCCATGAAAGGCATCCAAAAGCGCGGTATCACCAGATCCGGCCGCTCCCGCGCGATCTCTCGTCCGACCCGGAACCAATTGAACGGGTTCACCGAGTCGATCCGCCGCTCGATATCGAGTCCTTCGGGCGCCGCGACCTGTGTATACTGGGTCCGCCCCGGAAACAGAAACGACGGGTACTGACGGGTGAAATTGACGATCTTCACCTCGTGCCCCTCGCGCGCGAAAGCCGAGGCCAACACTTCGTCGAACTTGGCGATCCCGCCTCGGTACGGATGCGCCGGACCTAAGATGCGAATTTTCATGAAACGTTTTTTCTGTGGCAGGTTCGAACCACGAATGTACGAAAAAGTATTATATTTGACTACTCAATTTTTGCAGACTCGAACAACCTCGACAACGCTATGAAGACAGACATCGAAATCGCCCGCTCGGTGCGGATGAAACCGGTTACGGAGGTGGCCGGACAGCTGGGAATCAATCCGGAAGACCTCGAAATGTACGGAAAGTACAAGGCCAAGGTGCCGCTCTCGTATATCGACAAGGAGCGGATGCGGGAGGCGAAGCTGATTCTCGTTACGGCCATCTCGCCCACGCCGGCGGGCGAGGGAAAGACGACCGTTTCGATCGGATTGTCGCAGGCCCTGAACCGAATCGGGAAACGGTCGTGCGTCGTGCTGCGCGAACCGTCGCTCGGACCGGTCTTCGGCATCAAGGGTGGGGCGACGGGCGGAGGCTTCTCGCAGGTCTTGCCCATGGAGGAGATCAACCTCCACTTCACGGGCGACTTCGCCGCGATCGAAAAGGCCCACAACCTGCTCTCGGCCTTGATCGACAACAACCTGCAGAGCAAGACCCGTTCCCTGGGGCTCGATCCGCGGACGATCGCGTGGAAGCGGGTGATGGATATGAACGACCGGGCCTTGCGCGACATGGTGATCGGCCTCGGGGGGACGACCGGCGGGGTGCCGCGCGAGACGGGATTCGACATTACGGCGGCGTCGGAGGTGATGGCGATTCTTTGCCTCTCGACCAGCATCGCCGACCTTAAACGGAGACTGGGTAATATCTTTGTCGGCTTTACGTACGACAAACGGCCGATCTATGCGCGGGATCTGCACGCCGAGGGGGCGATGGCGGCGCTGTTGAAGGATGCCGTCAAACCGAACTTGGTGCAAACGATCGAAGGGACGCCGGCGTTGATTCACGGCGGACCGTTCGCCAATATCGCCCAGGGGACCAACACCGTGGTGGCGACCGAGATGTCGCTCTCGCTGACCGACTACACGGTTACGGAGGCGGGCTTCGGCTGCGATCTGGGGGCCGAAAAGTTCCTCGACATCAAGTGTCGGGCGGCGGGACTGGTGCCGAACGCGGTGGTGCTGGTGGCGACGGTGCGGGCGTTGAAGTACCACGGCGGACAGTCGCTCAAGGAGCTCCAGACGCCCAATGTCGAGGCGTTGGAACGCGGGATCGAGAACCTGCAGAAGCATATCGAGAACGTCGAGCAGTTCAACCTCGTGCCGGTGGTGGCGATCAACCGGTTTGCCACGGACTCGGACGAGGAGTTGAAGTTCATCGAGGATTACTGTACGATGCGCGGCGTGGCGTGTGCGGTGGCGAACGTCTGGGGCGAAGGCGGCGCGGGGACGGAAAAATTGGCGCGGCTGGTGGTCGAGGCTACGGAGCACGGAAAACCGGACTTCCGGCCGATCTACCCGTTGGAAGAGTCGGTGCAGAAGAAGATCGAGACGATCGCTACCCGTATCTACGGGGCGGACGGCGTGGAGTATACGCCGAAGGCGAAAACCGCACTGAAACGCATTGCGGAGCTCGGGCTGGAGGGACTGGCGGTCTGCATCGCCAAGACGCAGAAGTCGCTGTCAGACAACCCGGCGCTCTTGGGGCGGCCGCGGGGGTTCACGATCACGGTGCGGGACATCGAGATTGCCGCCGGGGCGGGTTTCCTGGTGCCGATCACGGGCGAAATCATGCGTATGCCGGGCTTGCCGGAAGAGCCGGCGGCGATCCACATCGACATCGACGACCAGGGGAATATCTCGGGGCTGTTCTGACAGGTTGTCGAGGGGAGACCTCGGGAAAAGAGGCGCGGACAGAGACGGATCAAAGAACCATCCGACTCTATGGTCGGGCGGTCTTCCGGACGTCCGACCTGACAGATTGGAGAAAGAAGGCTTTAAATAAGGAGTGGAACAGAGCTTACGAGACTCGGATAAATTACGGGCCTTCACGGACCGATAATCGTGTATGTTCTTTTGATCCGCACAAGAGCTCTCCGTCCCAGATTCTCCGAGCCCAACAAAGAGACATAAAAATACGATGAATTACATAGAGTACAACATTCAAGTAGCGAGTCAAGAAGCCGGCGAGATAGTAGTGGCCGAGCTTTCGGAACTGGGTTTCGAGAGTTTTTCGGACTATCTGCCCGACGGCTTCATGCCGGGGGCGGGGAGTGTGAAGGGGTATATTCCGGCCGAGGCGGAGCGGGATATGCACGCGCGCATTCAAAATTTCCTGTACACGGAGGGATATTCTTACGAACGGGCGGAGATCGAACAGCAGAACTGGAATGCGGAATGGGAATCGCATTTCGAGCCGATCGACATTCAGCAAGGGGCTTGTTACATCCGCGCTCCGTTCCACCCGAGCCGGGAAGGAGACGCTCCGCGACACGAGATCGTCATCATGCCGAAGATGTCGTTCGGCACGGGGCATCACGCGACGACCTATCTGATGGCGGAACAGATGCTGGCTATGAACTTCGGCGGCGCGTCGGTCTTGGACATGGGGTGCGGAACCGGGATTCTGGCGATCCTGGCCGCACAACGGGGAGCTGTGGTGGTGGATGCGGTGGACATCGACGAGTGGGCCTACGAAAACTGCCTCGAAAACATCCAGACCAACCGGGTCGAGACCGTCGTTTGTCCGATCTTGGGCGACGTGTCGGCGATCGGGGGAAAAGTGTACGACTATATATTGGCCAACATCAACCGGAATATCCTGTTGGCCGACATGGAACGCTACGTCTCGGGGTTGCGACCGGGCGGTTTGTTACTGGTAAGCGGCATTCTGGAGCTGGATGTGGACACGGTGGTCGGGCATGCGCGGAAGCTCGGCCTCGTGCAGACGGCGACCAATACCCGCGAAGGCTGGGCACAGATCACATTCCAGAAATCCTGACCCCCGCGGAGAGATGTTGCTACAAGACGCCCGTATCCGGTTGCGGGCCATGGAACCGGAAGACTGCGCAGCGATGTACCGGTGGGAAAACGACACGTCGCTGTGGATGCTGAGCGACACGACACGCCCTTTCTCCAGGGCGGCCTTGGCGGAATTTGTCGCCCAGGCGTCGCAGGACATCTACCAGGCCCGACAAGTGAGGCTGATGATCGAACCGCTCGCGAATCACGGCGAAGCGATCGGGTGCGTCGACCTCTTTGCGTTCGACCCGCTGAATCGGCGGGCGGGGGTCGGTATTCTCGTCTACGAACCCGGCTTGCGGAGGCAGGGGTATGCTTCGGCAGCCTTGAAATTACTGACGCATTATGCGTTCGACCATTTGGATCTGAGGCAGTTATGGGCGGACGTTCCGATCTCCAACACGGCGAGTCTCGGCCTCTTCACCCGAGCCGGATTCTCGGGCGATACCGTACGACGCCAATGGGTCCGTCGTGCGGACGGCTCCTATGAAGACGCCCGATTCTTACAACGATTCAATGACTGAGCGGGTCGATCCTGTTTCTTGATCCTCTCCCTATTCCTGGAGTCAACGGTGCCGCTGGGCACTCCAACCGGGCCTGCCGGGCGAGAAAAATGTCGCAGCTGAGATAGTTGGGTATTACCCCTCCTCAAAGGGAATCGTCGACGACCAACTATACCCGCTCCGGCCGGCGTACTACACCGCACCGAAATTACCGGCGCGGTTGCCCGGAGCCGGGTTTGTTCGCTCCCTATTCCTGGAGGCAACGCAACTGAAGACCGTACGTACGAGCGCCGTAATCGTTCGGGAAGACCGCATTGACATTGTAGTACAACCGATAGGCGTTGCTTTCCGTAACGGACGATGCCCAGCTGCACCCGCGGACGCCAACGTAGATCAACATGCCATTTCCGCTGCTGCGGAGGCCCGGAGCCGGGAGATTCGCTCCGTCCTCTCTCCCTATTCCTGGAGGCAACGCGTCTGAAAACCGTATCCACTGCGACTGTTGTAACCTGGAGTGAGCCGATTGGGATAGAAATCCAAGTTATAGGCATTGTGTTCCGTACTTGTCGACGACCAGCCGTATCCGCCGAAGCCGACGTAATACAACTGCCCGTTTGTATGGTGGCGGATGCCCGGAGCCGGATTTTCTCGACCGAATGGCCCGATTCGAGTGCCGAGCGGCACCTCCGTCCTCTCCCTATTCCTGGAGGCAACGCAACGGAAGACCGCGCGCACGGCCGCCGCTGTTATCCGGATAGATC
>JAIDFC010000285.1 GCA_029054535.1 Rikenella sp.
ATTGCGAGTAGTCTTTTTCGTAGTTCAAAGGCCCGGAGCCAGCGCGGGATGCTTGCAGCCCGTCGCAAGGGGTGGCTCCGGGCTGTCATGGGGAGATCGAGGCGAAAGTCGGCTTGCCCGGCAGGCCAGAACAAGTCAAGTGTTGTTAGGGTAGACACGAGTAGGCTGGAGTGCCCAGCGGCACCCCACCGCGGGCACGCGGACCGGAGCCGGGGTAGCTCAGAGCTTCGCCGAGTCGGAGCGAACCAGAGACAGGTAGCGTCGCGACGGCGAAGGGAGCGGATCGCCCGCGAAACCGTAGTCCGTCCAGCGCGCATCCACCTGCTCGATGATTTCCGGCGACATGGTAACGACGTTGGGCCAACCCCGCTCCACCTCCGAAGGTTTGAACCGCGCGTCGACCCTCAACACCCCCTCCGGAGTTATCGAAACGTCTCGGTTCGGGTCCGTGTTGCCTGTGGCGAGCCAAAGCAGCTCGTCGAAATCCAGCCCAGCGGCCGCGACAAAATCGTCCCACAGGACCTCGATCGGAATTTCGGACCGATAAGGCCGTTCACCCCCCTCCTCCGGGAGTTTGCGCGTGAGGTCCAGACAGAGCTTGCCGCCGAACCCCGTCTGAGGGGCCGAGTGGTCGAGCACGTCGAGCGCGCCCCTCGAAAACAAGGCGTCCCGCTTCGGGTCGAAGCGGTGGAGTCGTTTGCGGATCACGTCGAGGTACCCCTCACCCGAGACCCCGGTCGCATCTTCGGCCGAAAGCACCGCCAGAAACTTATTGAAACTCATCTGCCCCGCCCCCCAGAGCGCGTTCGCCACCTTGAACGCCTGCCCCGGGTAGCTCTTTTCGATCACGCAGACCACCGCGTTGTGCGCCACCCCCGCCGGCGGCATCCAGAGGTCGCGGATCTCCGGCGCTACGGCCAGCCGAATGGGCGCGAGGAAGATCCGTTCCGAGGCCAGCTGAATCCAGGCGTCCTCCATCGGCGGGATGCCGACCAGCGTGGCCGGCCACACCGCGCCGCGCCGGTGGGTGATGCACGTTACATGGAACTGCGGGTAGAGATCTTTGAGGGAGTAGAAACCCGTGTGGTCGCCGAAATCGCCTTCGACGACCTTCGGCTCCGCCGGATCGACATAGCCTTCGATCACGAAATCGCAATCGGCAGGCACCCGCAGCCCGTTGGTCAGGCACTCGACCAGCTCGACCGGTCGCCGCCGCAGGAATCCCGCCAGCAGGTACTCGTCCACCCCGTCCGGCAGCGGAGCCGTGGCGCAATAGGTGTAGACCGGATCGCCCCCCACGCAGACCGCCACCGGCATCCGCTCGCCCCGCTTCTTATATTCCTGATAGTGCCGTTCGCCCGTCTTGTGGCGGTGCCAGTGCATGCCGGTCGTCCGGCGGTCGAAAATCTGCATCCGGTACATCCCCACGTTCCGAATCTTCGTCTCCGGATCGACGGTGTGCACCAGGGGCAGCGTAACGAACCGCCCGCCGTCGTGCGGCCAGCACTTCAGCACCGGCAGCCGCCCGAGGTCGACCTCGTCGCCCCGCCACACCACCTGCTGGCACTCGCCTTTGCGAGAAACGTCGCGCGGCATCCACTGCGCCATCTCGCCCAGCAGCGGAAGCATCCGCAGTTTCTCCAGCCATCCCGCTCTGGGCCGCACCGCCTCGGCAAACAACGCCTCGATCCGTTCGCCGATCTCCTCCAGCCGCTCCACCCCCAAAGCCATGCAGATCCGCCGTTCGGAACCCATCATGTTAGTCAGGACGGGGAATCCGGTGCCGGTGTTCTCGAACAACAGGGCCCGTCCGCCGCCGGGCCGCTTGGCCTGCCGGTCGGTCAGCTCGGCGATCTCCAGCACCGGATCGACGGGCGCGGAAATCCGGATCAACTCGCCCGTCTGCTCCAGGGCGGCGATATATTCCGTCAAGTTTTTGTACATGGTCGATACATTGGTGGCTCAAATTTAATATTTTTGCAGAACACACTTTCTTTTATCGACGACGAATGAGCCGACCGATCTATCTGTACAACACGCTGACGAGGCACAAGGAACTCTTCGAACCGTTGCATGCTCCGGCTGTGGGGATGTACGTCTGCGGGCCGACCGTTTACGGCGATCCGCACCTGGGGCATGTGCGGCCGGCGGTAACGTTCGACCTCCTGTTCCGGCTCTTGCGGTACGAGGGGTACAAGGTGCGCTACGTGCGGAACATCACGGATGTGGGACACCTCGAGAACGATGCCGATGCGGGAGAGGACAAGATCGCCAAAAAGGCGAGGCTCGAGGAGCTCGAGCCGATGGAGGTGGCGCAATATTATACCAACCGGTACCACGAATTTATGGATCGGCTGGGGGTGTTGCGGCCGTCGATCGAGCCGCACGCCTCGGGGCATATCATCGAACAGATCGCGATGACGCAAGCGATTTTGGACGCGGGGTATGCGTATGTGAGCAACGGGTCGGTCTACTTCGACGTGCGGAAATATGTCGAGGAGGGGCATAACTATGGGATTCTGAGCGGGCGGAACCTGGACGATTTGCAGTCGGGGGGGCGGTCGGACGATTTCGAGGGCGAAAAACGGTTCGCGGCGGACTTCGCGCTGTGGAAAAAGGCTTCTCCGGAGCATATCATGCGGTGGCCGAGCCCGTGGAGCGAGGGGTTTCCGGGGTGGCACATGGAGTGCTCGGCGATGGGGGCGAAGTACCTCGGCGAACGGTTCGACATTCACGGCGGGGGGATGGACCTCATGTTCCCGCACCACGAGTGCGAGATCGCCCAGTCGACGGCGGCGCTGGGACATGCGTCGGCCAGATACTGGGTGCATAACAATATGGTTACGATCGGCGGGCAGAAGATGGGCAAATCGCTCGGAAACTTCATCACGCTGGAGCAGTTCTTTACGGGGGACCATCCGTTGTTGTCGCGACCGTATGCGCCGATGGTGATCCGCTTCTTCATTCTTCAGGCGCACTACCGCTCGACGCTCGATTTCAGCGACGAGGCGTTGCAGGCGGCGGAAAAGGGGCTCGAGCGATTATCCAAAGCATGGGGGTTGTTGACTTCCGGCAAGATCAAACCGGGGGCGACTTCTACGATACCCTCTCCCGACGCTTTGTCAGGGGAGTGCGAGGAGGCGTTGTGCGACGACCTGAACAGTCCGGTGGCGATCGCACGGCTGTTCGACTGGGTGCGGCATGTCAATGCTTTAAATGACGGGACGCTCGTGGCGACGGAGGCGGACCTGCAGACTCTGCGCGATACTTTCGACCGTATTTTGGGCGATTTGCTGGGGCTCTCTCTCTCTTCCGCGGCAAGCGGCGACGGTTCGACGGGGGCAGCTAACGACCGCTTGGGCGGGGTGATCGATATGGTCTTGGAGGTTCGCCAGCAGGCGAAGGCGGCGAAAGACTGGGCGACGTCGGACTTGATTCGGGACCGGTTGGCGGCGTTGGGTATCCGGGTCAAGGACCGTAAGGACGGTGCGGACTGGGAACTCGAGTGATTGTTGAATCGGTCCTTTTTCTTCGGGACTTGTGTTCGGCTACCGACTGGAACTGCCGCTTTCTTTCAAGAAAGCGGCGCAAAGAACAGTACCAGCATGTCGTCAAAACAAAGACGCCCAAGAAAGAGAACGAATTAAAATAACATACAGAGATGAAACCGGAAGAAATCGACTGGAACAATTTGAAGTTCGGGTACACACGGACCCCTGTGAACGTGCGTTGTTATTGGCGGGACGGCGAGTGGGGGCCGATCGAGGAGCATACCGAAGAGACCGTTACGATGCACATGGCGGCCACGGCTTTGCATTACGGGCAGACCGCTTTCGAGGGGCTGAAGGCTTTTCGGTGCAAGGACGGAAAGGTGCGAGTGTTCCGGATGGACGAGAATGCGCGGCGGATGCAGAGCTCGGCGGAGTACCTGCGGATGGCGGTGCCGAGCGTCGAGCTGTTCTGCGAGATGGTAACCCGGGTGGTTACGTTGAACAAGGAGTATATTCCGCCGTACGAATCGGGCGGGTCGCTCTATATCCGGCCGGTGATCGTCGGTTCGGGGCCGCAGCTCGGGGTGAAACCGGCGAACGAAACCTTGCTGCTGATGTTCGTGAGTCCGGTAGGGCCGTATTACAGCGGAGGGATGCGGGGGATCAGCGCGATTGTCGACCGTACGCACGACCGTGCGGCGCCGTTCGGGACGGGACATACGAAAGCGGGGGGGAACTACGGGGCGAGCCTCACTTCGGCGCTCGAAGGGCACGAAAAGGGGTATGATAGCGTGCTGTACCTCGACCCGGCGCAGCATCGTTACATCGACGAGTGCGGGGCGGCGAACTTCTTCGGAATCCGCGTCGACGCGGCGGCTGACGGGGGGCGGGCGCACTACATTACGCCGGCGTCGCACTCGATTCTGCCGTCGATCACGAACAAGAGTCTGCGCCAGATCGCGGCGGATTTCGGGATGGAGGTCGAGGCACGGCATGTGGAACTCGACGAACTCAATACGTTCAGCGAGGCGGGCTGTTGCGGGACGGCGGCGGTGATTACGCCGGTCGCGACGATCTTCGACCCGGCGGACGGCAAGACCTACTCTTTCGGCGAAGGGGTGGGCCCGTGGAGCAAGAAGCTGTACGACGAATTGGTGGCGATCCAGCACGGCGAAGTCGAAGATCGGCACGGGTGGAATACCGTGCTGGACTTGTAGAGGTCGTTGACGTTCGAATCGCTCGCAACGAGTATGGAACCGAGAATTATCCCTCTGATTTAGGGATAATTCTCGGTTGTTTTTTATAGTCTTCATCCATTGGCAGCCATGGTCGGCAGGCCAATAAAAAGCCCTGAGGGCGCAGCTCCGGGCTTCCGCGACAGCGGATACCGAGGAGATAACGCAGGCGGTACGTTGTATGCCGTCGGCTACGGCGGGTACAGTTGGTTGTCAACGGTTACGGGTGGCAGCGGCTGCTTTTGGGGCTT
>JAIDFC010000286.1 GCA_029054535.1 Rikenella sp.
AATGCGTTAGCATTCCCGAAAGTTTCTTTGGTTCTTTCTGTTCACAGAAAGAACAGTACCCTCCCGTCGCCAATGAATAACAGAGTATAAAAACGATCAATCAAAAAAAACAGACTAAGGTTATGAAAACACTGTTGATGTCTCGCATGGAGAATCTGCGCCACGCGGTGAAAAACTGGTGGTTGCCGTTGTTGTTGGGGCTGGCCGTTTTTGTGGTCGGCATTTTGATTTTCACCTATCCGGGAGCGAGTTATGTAGCGATGTCCGTTACGTTCGCGATTTTGATACTGGTATCCGGCGCGGTGAACATCGCGCTGGCGGTTTCCAACCGGAATCCGGCCATCGGCAAGGGGTGGCTTTGGGCCGGCGGGATCGTCGAGCTGTTGATCGGGCTGCTGTTGATCGTCCACCCCGCGATTTCGGCCGCCACCCTGCCCGTGTTCCTCGGTTTTTGGCTGATGTTCCGGAGCTTCGGGATGATCGGTTCGGGCAGCGATCTGATGTCGCTCAAGGTTCCCGGCGGCGGATGGACCGTCTTCGTCGGCATTCTGCTGTTGATCTGCTCGGTGCTGATCCTGGCACAGCCGCTGCTCTTCGGTGTGGAGGCCGTTGTGATCTGGGTCGGCGTTTCGTTCCTGGTGGGCGGGATCTCGATGGGCGTCCTTGCGTTCGAGTTGAAGAACCTGCACAAACACTTCGTCGAATAGGCCTTCGACGTTCGGCACAACGAAAGGCCGAAATCGCTATCTTTGTCGGGACGACCCTGTGGAGGGCCGTCCCGACAACTATTTTCGCGAACCGACTATGAAACAACCCGACTGGGAAACCCTCTGCCGCCGCGTGCGCGACATCGCCCGCGAAGCGGCCGCCTATATCGCCGCCGAGCGGCAGCGGTTCACCGCCGACAAAATCGAAACCAAAGGGACCTTCAACTTCGTCTCGTACGTCGACAAGGGAGCCGAGCGGATCATCGTCGAGGCGCTCGGCGCGTTGTTGCCCGAAGCCGGATTCGTGGCCGAGGAGGGAGGCGGACGGACAGATGCCGAAGCCGACTACCAGTGGATCATCGACCCGCTGGACGGGACCACCAACTTCGTGCACGGATTGCCGCCGTATGCCGTGAGCATCGCGCTGTGGGACACCCGGGCTCGGGAAACGGTGGTCGGCGTGGTGCACGAGGTTACGCTCGACGAGTGTTTTTACTCCTGGAAAGGGGCCGAGGCCGCTTACCTGAACGGGCAACCGATCCGCGTATCCGACGTGGCGCGCGTGGACGACGCTCTGGTGCTGACCGGACTGGCCTACGGCCTCGATCCGGCCGTCGTGCGCCACTTCGAGCAGAGTTTCGCCTACTTCAACCGCCACAGCCACGGATCCAGGCGTTTGGGATCGGCCGCTACGGACCTGGTTTACGTGGCCGCCGGACGGGGCGACGCTTTCTATCACATCAACCTCTCGCCGTGGGACGTGGCCGCCGGAGCTTTCATCGTTCGGCAGGCCGGAGGGCGCGTGGCCGATTTCCAGGGCGGCGAGGATTATACTTTCGGGCGGAGCGTCGTGGCCACCGCGCCGGGAGTGTGGGACGAGGTGTTCGGACTCGTGGCCGGAGAGACGTTCAACGAATGCGAATAACGCGGACTTATGTGGAGCTACTATCTGATCTATCCGCTGGCCTGGTGCGTCGGGCGATTGCCCGACCGGATCCAATTTCTCTTGTCGGACCTCGTTCGGTGGGTTTTGTATCGGGTCGTGCGCTATCGGCGAGGGGTGGTGCGAGAAAATCTGCGCGCATCGTTTCCGGAGAAGAGCGAAGCGGAGCGGCGGGAGATCGAGCAGGCTTTCTATAAACAGTTGGCGGATGTCTTTATCGAGACCTTGTCGCTGGCGTCGGTCTCCGAGGGGCAGGTTCGGCGACGGATGCGCTATTTGAACTTAGACGAGTTGATGCGTTGGACCGGGGGACGGTCGTGGATCTCGGCGATGGCGCATTACGGGTCGTGGGAGTACACGACCAACTTCGACCTGCATCGGACCCACGACGAGACGCTGGCGGTCTACCGGCCGCTGAGCGACCGAGGAGCGGACCGCTTCTACCGCCGGATCCGGAGTCGGTTCGGGGTGCGTCCGGTGCCGATGCACGACGTGGGACGCGAGATGGTGCGGAGCTTCCGGGAGGGACGGCACACGACCTTTGCGTTGATTGCCGACCAGACCCCTCCGTGGCCGGAGATCCAGAACTGGACCTTGTTTCTGGGGCGGTGGACCCCGTTTTTCACCGGGATGGAGAAGCTGGCCGTCAAATTCCACCTGCCGGTCGTCTTTCTCGACGTGCGGAAAGTGCGGCGGGGATACTACGAGGCGCGGTTCGACCTGCTCTACGACGGCGACGAGGCGGTGGCCGAGGGCGAGATCACGAAGCGATATGCCGAGCGGTTGGAACAGATGATCCGCACCCGGCCGGAGCTGTGGATGTGGTCGCACAGGCGGTGGAAACACGATCGCGACGACTGGATGGCGCGCCATCCGCTGGCGGCGGCCAAGATGGAGAAGAAAAAAGAACCGAACAGCGCGACGGAATGATGGAACGGTTGGCGGTAGTGATTCTGAACTGGAACGGCGAGGGCTTTCTGCGGCGTTTTCTGCCGGGGGTGGTCGAATGCTCTACGGGGGCTTGGGCGCCGGAGGGGTGCGAGGTCTCGGTGGCGGTGGCGGACAACGGCTCGACGGACGGCTCGGTGGATTGGCTCACGGAGACTTACGTTTCGCCCGGCGATTCGCGGGTTGTCGTGCTGACCTTAGGGCAGAATTATGGGTTTACAGGGGGGTATAACCGAGCGTTGGAGGCGCCGGAGTTGGCGGGGTACGACTACTACCTGCTCTTGAACTCGGACGTCGAGGTTACGGCGGGATGGCTCGGGCCGTTGGTCGAGGCGATGCGTTCGGACGGTTCGATCGGCGCGGCGATGCCGAAGATGCGGGGGTACGAGCGGCGGGAATACTTCGAATATGCAGGGGCTGCGGGCGGATTTATCGACATCCTCGGGTACCCTTTTTGCCGGGGGCGGATCTTCGGGACGGTGGAACGCGACGAGGGGCAGTACGACACGTCGCGGGAGATCTTTTGGGCTTCGGGGGCGGCGATGCTCGTCCGGGCTTCGGTGTGGCGGCGACTCGGGGGATTGGACGAGGCTTTTTTCGCCCATATGGAGGAGATCGACCTCTGCTGGCGGATGTGGCGACACGGATATCGGGTCGTCGTTGCGCCGCGGGCGGCGGTCTACCATGTCGGGGGAGGGGCTTTGCCGGCGTCGTCGCCGAGGAAAACCTACCTCAATTTTCGAAACAACCTCGCGATGCTCTACAAAAACCTCTCGCGGGGGCGGTTCGCGGGGGTCTACGGGGTGCGGCTCGGGATCGATCTCCTGCAGGCGTTCGGCTATTTCCTCATGGGGAGGTTCGCTTTCGGCGCGGCCATACTCCGGGGACACAGGGACTTTTGGCTACGTATGCGGCGAAAGCTCGACCGACAGGCCGGACAGGCCGAGTACGGATTCCGATTGCCGCCGAAACGGGTTTTCTACCGGGGGAGCATCGCAGCGCGCTACCTGTGCGGACGGAGACAGTTCGGAGAGATGATGTAACTTCTTGACAATGAGACAATCTATACTTTTTTCAACCTGCCTCGTCTTCTTCGGCGGGGCGATCCTCTTCGGGGCTTGCGGCGGAGGCGTGTCGTCGGGCGGCGGAGCCGCTTCGGCCACCGCTTCGGACCGGACCGCGACCAAAGCGGCTCCGGAGCCGAAACGGGTCGTGGCACGGGTCGTAGCGGAGTATCCGCACGACCCGGAGGCTTATACCCAGGGGCTGCTGTGGAGCGACGGCGGGTTATACGAGAGTACGGGCGAGTACGGCAGTTCGTCGCTGCGGCGGATCGAACCGGTCGAGACGGGACGCGTCGTGCGCTCGGCGCCTCTGTCGGGACAGTATTTCGGCGAGGGACTCGCGCTGGTGGGCGACTCGCTGCTCTACCAGCTCACCTGGCGCGAACAACGCTGCCTGGTCTACGACCGGAGCGATTTCCGACAGGTCGGAGTCTTCGCCTACTCGGGCGAGGGGTGGGGGCTGACGGCGAACGAGGCGGGCGACTCGCTCTACATGAGCGACGGAAGCGAGTGGGTACGGGTGCTACGGCCGGCGGATTTCGCGCAGCAACGGCGGTTCGCGGTGCGCGACCACCGCGGACCGGTGCGGGAGATCAACGAACTGGAGTGGATCGGGGGGCGACTCTGGGCGAACTTGTATCTGACGGATCGGATTGCGGTGATCGATCCGGCGACGGGCCACGTAACGCACTACATCGACTGTTCGGGGCTCGAAACCCGCATCGCGCACCGACGCGACACGGATGTTTTCAACGGCATCGCCTACGATCCGGCTTCGGGGCGGGTGTTCGTTACGGGGAAAAATTGGGACAAATTGTTTGAAATCGAGGTCGACTTATGAGAATTGCACTCGCACAACAGAACTACAAGATAGGGGACCTGACGGGAAACGTCGCGAAGATCCGTTCGGCCATCGCCGAGGCGGCGGAGCGCGGGGCGGAAAGGATCGTTTTTTCTCGCCAGGCGATTGTCGGCAACGGGCCGCTGTTGGGACTGGCCGATTCGGCAGCGTTTCGGCAAGCGGCCGAAGCGGCGCGGAACGAGATCGAGGCCTTTGCCGAGGCGGCGCGGGTGCGGCTCGTTTGGGAAGATACGGAGTGGGACGGGACGACGATTCGCTGTGCGGCGGATCCTTTCCGGCACGGGGCTCCGGAGACGAATCGAGCGCAGTTGCTGGCCGATGCCGAAACGTCGGGGAGGCCGGTGGTGTGGGTGAACGCGGCGGGGGCGCAGACCGGAACGATCTACTATGGCGGCTCTTGTGTCGTGTGGCCGAGCGGAGAAGCGGTGGAGCTGCCGCTGTTCGAGGAGGGGCTGGCGGTGGTCGACTTATCGTCGCCGAAGAACGAGCGGGCGGCGTGGGGCGACCGGCTGGACCAGCTGCACGGGGCGTTGATCCTGGGGATACGCGACTACTTCGCCAAAACGGGGATGCGGGATGCTTGTGTGGCGATGTCGGGCGGAATCGACTCGGCGCTGGTGCTGGCCTTGGCGGTCGAGGCGCTCGGGGCGGCGCATGTCAAGACGGTGATGTTGCCGTCGCAGTACTCGTCGGACCACTCGATCACGGACTCGGAAGAGATGATCCGCCGGGTGGGCATTCCGGCCGGGCAGGCGTGGCGGATTCCCATCTCGGGGACGTTCGGTGCGGCACTCGACGCCTTGCAACCCATCCTCGGCTCGGCCACGACCGAAGCGAATCGCGGACTGGCTCAAGAAAACATGCAGGCCCGGATCCGGCTGATGATGACGATGGCGCTGTCGAACAGCCACGGGGCGTTGATGCTCAACACTTCGAACAAAAGCGAAGCGGCGGTGGGATACGGGACGTTGTACGGCGATACGAGCGGCGCGCTGGCGGTGATCGGCGATTTGTACAAGGAGGATGTCTACGCCCTCTCGCGGCGGATCAACGAGGCAGCGGTGGCCGGAGGGGCATCCGAGGGACCGATCCCTGAACATATTCTCGTCAAAGCGCCGTCGGCCGAGCTGCGACCGGGGCAGCAGGACTCCGATTCGCTGCCGGACTACCCGCTGCTGGACGCGATTCTGGTACGACTGATCGAAGGAGGACGATCCTCGGCGGAGGTGATCGCCGAAGGATTCGATGCCGAGGCGGTCGAACGGGTCTGTCGACTCTTGCTCGGGGGGGATTTCAAACGTTTTCAACTGCCGCCGGCGCTCCGGGTGTCGGGATGCACGTTCGGCGTCGAGTGGCAATGGCCGATCGTAGCTAATAAAATCTTATAACTTCTTCGGGAAATACGGCTTTCTTCGCCTTGGCTTCGACCTGGTTGGCGAGGAACCTGGAGAAGCGTTGATCGGACATAAACGAGAACCTACCCGCTTTTTTTGAGGTTTTCTTTCTCGGTACGCATCCCCGCCCGCCTATAAAGAGAAATTCAAACGGTTTCGCAGGAGCGAAAT
>JAIDFC010000287.1 GCA_029054535.1 Rikenella sp.
TCGAACCCCCACCGATGGGTGATGTTGTAATCGAGGAACATCCCGGCATACAGCCCCGTCCTGGCGTTTCCCGGACTATTCAGGTAGTCGGCGAAGTTGATCCCTACACGAGGGCCGAAACCGAGTCCTTTGACCTGCGCTCCGGCAACCGTGGCGACCAGCGAGAATAATACGGTAAAAAAAAGTCTCTTCATAATCGGGAACGAATAACCGGACCGAAATCGGAATTTACATACTATATGGTTTGGCAAATGTAACGAAAAAAGCCGGAGAAGCTTTGTTTGCTTCTTCGGCTTTTGCAAAAATCGTACCTTTTTCTGAGTCCTCATTCTTTAGCTACGTGCGGGTACTGTTCTTTTTGTGAACAACCGAGCAACGTACCGAGAGCAGAGGCCACTTGTGGACTATGCCGAGGTAGTGCGAGGAAACCGTTAGGTAAAAAGAACCAAAAAAACTTTCGGGAATGCTTACGCATTCCATGGGCTGTCGTAGTCAAGAGCCTTGTTCCCTTTGTTTTGGGGTGGTTGCTTTTTAACGGGCGCAAAATCTTAGCATTGCATCATGCGCCCGCTAAAAAGGACCACCCCAAACCATGGGCCAGAGCATTAGATTGCGGAGCGTAAGGCGTAGCGTAGCTAGCTAAAAGTTTTTGGTGCCGCTTTTTGAAAAAAGCGGCAGTTCCATACAGTAGCCAATGATTGAGTACTCAAAAACGGCATGTATGTTATGCATCCTGTGTTGCCCGTTCGAGTTTTTTCATGACGCTGAAGAGGAAGATCGCCGACACGCCGCAGCAAACGACCAGAATCCCCCAGAGCATCCAGAGCGACATTCCGCCCCAGAGGTACCCGATAATCGCCACGAGGTAGTTCCCGACCGCCGTCGCCGCGAGCCAACCGCCCTGTGCCAACCCTTTGTACTTCGGCGGCGCGACTTTCGAGACGAACGAGATCCCCATCGGACTGAGGAAGAGTTCGGCAATGGTCAGCACGAAATAGGTCGAGATCAACCAGTTCGGCGACACACGCGTCGCTTCGGTCAAGCCGCCGATCTCTTTGAGAGCGGTCGGCGTAGGCAGCCCCGTCGAAGCCACCGCCAGCAGAACGAACCCGAGAGCGGCGATCAACATCCCGATCCCGATTTTACGCGGCGCGCTCGGTTCCTTGCCCTTTTTGTTGAGCCACGAGAAGAAGGCCACCGTGATCGGCGTGAAGAGTACGATAAAGTAGGCGTTGAACTGTTGGAAAATCTGCGGCGTGATCGCCATTTCGGCCGGGAACGAGCGGTAAGCCCACCACGCCAATCCTCCGCCCGCGATCGCCACCAACGCTCCGATTCCTTTGGCTCGGCCGTCGGTTCCCTGGAACAGGGAGAGCACCCCGTAGAAGCAGACCGCGAACGGCAGCAGCGTGAGGAGCGAGAAGCCGAACCGATCGAAGCCGCTGACCGAGGTCTGGGTATAATCTCGGGCGAACCACGTCATCGTCAGCCCGTTCTGGTGGAACGACATCCAGAAGAAGATCACCACGGCAAACACCAGTCCCAGCGCCACCAAACGTTCCTTAACCTGCTGCGGAGTGAGTTCCACGGCATTCGGATCGCGTTCGGCCTGTTTCTCCTTTTCGGTTTTGTCGGCCGCCTTGTAGTACTTGCGGAAGCCGACGAAGATCAGCATCGACACGATCAACGACAGGCAGGCCACCCCGAAACCGTAGTTGTACGACTGGCTCAAGCTGGCAATATAGCTGTCGCCGAACTGTGCCAGATCGCTCCCCGTGTATCCCTGCTGCGCCGCCATCTCGGTAAACCGGACCGTCGCTTCTGCCGACAACGTCCCCTCCTGCAACTGGTGCGCCAGCGAAGGAATATCCGCATTATACGTATACCCGTCCTTCGCCAGGAAGTAGTTCGAGACCCCTTCGGCCGCCGACGGCGCGAAGAAAGCCCCAATATTGATACACATATAGAAGATGCTGAACGCGATGTCCCGCTTGGCGCTATACTTCGGGTCGTCGTACAAGTTCCCTACCAACGCCTGCAGGTTCCCTTTGAAACACCCCGTCCCCAGAGCGATCAAAGCCAAGGCGCCGAACATGGCGATCTGCGCCCCCGTCCCGACGCCGGTCGGAATGGCCAGGCAGAAATATCCGGCGAACATGATAATAATCCCCAGCGCAATGGTTTTTCCGTAGCCGAGCACTTTGTCGGCCAGCAGCCCTCCGAACAGAGGCAGGAAGTAAACCATACTCAGAAAGATACCGAATGTCGTACTGGTCTGATCTTCCGTGTAGCCGAATTTCGCCTGCATGTAGAGCACGAAAATGGCCAGCATGGTGTAGTAGCCGAAACGCTCTCCCATGTTGGCCAAAGCCAGCACGAACAGACCTTTGGGTTGTCCTTTTAACATCTGTTTATCGTCGTTTTTTGTGGTTAATAATCGTTTGTATCCTGTGGTTTTCGCGGCAGTTCCATACGGTAGCCGATGACCGGCCGCAAAGTTAGCAGCCGAAAAGGCGGCAAACAAGCGAATGTTAAATATATTACAAATTCGCGCCGAATCTGTCGCTTCGTTCTGTCGTGTGCGGCGTTTCGGTGTAAGCCTCCGGCCGTTGGGCTATGGTTCTCGGATAGCGCAGCGGCCTGCGCAGAATCGCCATCAGTTCGCCCGTCGGGCAGAGCAGCCGACACCACGGCCGTTGCACGAAAAACGACGCCGCGAGACTTCCCCCCGCCAGCGCCACCGCTCCGATCGACGCCGATCGGATGAGGAAAACCGAGAACGGTTCGATGTCCGTCAGGTCAAAGTAGGGTAAGGTCAAAAGCAGCACTACGATCGCCGCGAGAAAAGCCCGTTTGACCCACCGCGCCGCATGCAACACCCGTTTCGAGATCGGCCGGTTGAACCCCACCCGCCCAAGG
>JAIDFC010000288.1 GCA_029054535.1 Rikenella sp.
GGTTTATCCCTGGCTGAGGTCTTCGCCGAAGTTGGGGCGGAGTGTCATGAAACAGTATCGGGAGGTCTTTGCCGGTGTGAAGCGGATCTTCGCTCACCGGATCGCCGGGTTCGCTCTCTTGGAGTCCGACAAGTTGGTCATCTCGCAAATCATGACTCTGCCCGATGTTACGTTCTATACCAACTATTCGATCATTATTGCCCGCGTTACGACTTTCCTCACGGGCACCTTGCAAAACAGCTATGCCGGGGTCGGGAATCTGGTGGCCGAAGGCGACCGGAATAAAATAAGGCTCGTTTTCTGGCAGTTCAACGCCATGTACTTCTGGATCGGAGGGACGCTGGCATTCGCCTTCTACCGGCTCATTAATCCATTCATACAGCTCTGGCTGCCGCCTGAACGGTACGCGCTTTATTCGGCGCCGGTGGTCCTGTTGCTCGTCGGGACGCTCTTTATCGCGATCGTCAGGCAGACGGTGCAGTATTTCCTGAATGCCTACGGACTTTACCACGATGTCTGGGCGGCCTGGACCGAGGCGGGACTCAACGTGGTGCTCTCGATCTGGGGGTGTCTGCACTTCGGGGTGCCGGGGGTGGTGCTCGGAACGTTTGTCAGTACGGGACTCGCCATGCTGATCTGGAAACCGTATTTTCTCTATCGAAGGGGGTTTCGGGAATCCTCTCGAGAGTACTGGATGACGATTCTTAAATACTTGGCGATTCTGGCGCTGGCCTGGCTCCTTACCTCCTGGACGGCTGCGCTGGGGTGGCTCCCGAAACCCGATTCCTGGATCGGCTGGACGATCCAGGCACTTGTCCTGCCGCTCCTTTATGCTTGTGTCTCCGGGGTGGCGCTCTGGTTCGCCTCGAAGGGCATGCGAAACTTCGTCGATCTCCTCTCGAACCTCGTCCGAAAGGCGATGCGGTTTAAAGACGCGAAGTAATATCATAGATGAAAGAAAAAAATAGTATCTTTGCGGCCGAGGTGTGATGGGGGCGGTTCTCATTGCCGGGGATCGACTGAGTAACACCGTATTGTAAATCAAAACATTAACGACAAGATGAAAACCTTGGAAATCAAAGGTACCGCGCGTACCGAATTCGGCAAAAAAGGCACCGGGGCGGTGCGTCGGGCAGGAAATGTGCCTTGTGTGATTTATGGTGGTGGGGATACCGTACATTTTTCGGTTCCGACTTCGGAATTCAAACAATTGATCTATACGCCGCACTCGTACTTGGTGAACTTCGATATCGACGGCAAGAAAGAACAGGCGGTGATGCGCGAAGTGCAGTTCCATCCGGTGAGCGGCGATGTGCTGCACGTGGATTTCTACCGGGTGGACGAAACGAAACCGGTGGCGATCGACCTGCCGGTGGTGCTGACCGGGAACTCCGAAGGGGTCAAGCTCGGGGGGAAACTCAGCCTCAGCAAACGGAAATTGCGTGTCTCGGCGCTGGTCAAAGACCTGCCGGATACGGTGGAAGTGGACGTTACAAACTTGGGGCTTGGGAAATCGATCTTTGTGGGTGATCTCCAGATCCCGGGGCTCACGATTCTCACGCCGGCTTCGACGGCTATTTGTGCTGTGCGTATGACGCGTGCGGCGCGGGGGGCACAGGCGGCGGCTGCCAAAGCGTAAGTCGGATTCTGAGGGGGCGTTGTACGACTCCTCGAAATGGATAATTTTGTTTCCTGTTCGTTCGGCACTCTCCAGGAGTGCTCGGACGGGCAGGAAACTTGCATTTGAACGATTGGGCGAACTATGAAATTTCTGATCGTCGGGCTGGGGAATATCGGCCCGGAATATGCCGAAACACGTCATAATATCGGCTTCAAAACGGTCGACGCGTTGGCCGAACAGGTCGGAGCGGCGTTCGGAGCGGATCGCTACGGAGCTGTGGCGACCTGTCGCTATCGGGGAAACGAATTGATCCTCTTGAAACCGTCGACATACATGAATCTCAGCGGGAAGGCGGTCCGATATTGGATGCAGAAAGAACGCATCCCGATCGAACGGGTTTTCGTTGCGGTGGACGACATCGCGCTGCCGTTCAGCACACTACGTATCCGAAAGGGCGGTTCGGACGGCGGACACAACGGTCTGAAAAGCATTGCGGAATGTCTCGGCGGCCAGAACTATGCCAGGCTCAGATTCGGTATCGGGGGAGATTTTCCGCGAGGGGCGCAGGTGGACTATGTGCTGGGAGAGTGGACCCAGGACGAAAAATCCCGACTGCCGGAGGCTTTGCAGACGGCAGTCGATGCTCTTCTGGCCTGTGTGGTCGAAGGGCCGGATCGGGCGATGAACCGGTTCAATACGAAAAAATAGCGGGCTCTTGTTCTTAGGCGCTCGGCCAGAGATAGTTTTTAGAACGGTATAGCGAAACGAAGTTTGACTACGTCTTCCTCGCACTACCTCGGCAAAGTCCGCAAGCGGTCTCTGCTCTCGGAACGTTGCTCGGTTCGCCCGCCCAGCGGATGCACCTCGTCTTTTACTGGGGTTCTCTTTGAGAAGATTCCCGCGCGCGAGTGCTGGAGTAGGAAATCGTTCAAAAGCGTGCATCGCTTTTGAACAGGATTTCCGCCAGCGCGCGGGTAGGCACGGTTTCTCTTTTGGATGGTTTCGCGCGCCACGCCTAAAGAGCCGGATTGAGCAGAAAAACATCCGTTTTTCTGCTCAATCCGGCAGGCGCGCGAGTAAAGAGCGTTGTTGGGGAGAATATCCCGCGCGCGACTGCTGGGGTAGGAAATCGTTCAAACAACGAGAGTTGTTTGAACAGGATTTCCGCCAGCGCGCGGTTGAAGACTGTTTTTTGGGTCGCCGCCAGCGGAGGCTTGCAGAGCAAACTCCAGTTTTCGAGTGCCGAGCGGCACCGGCCTGCCGCGGGGGGTGGCGGCGGCCGTCATGGTGAGATCTTGAAGAATTTATGTGGGCGACGTGCAAAGATTGTTTTGCAACTATCTTCGGGCCGGAGCCAGCGGAGCGGTCGCCCGAGCAAGCGAGGAACGCGGCCCTCCGCCCGGGGTGGCTTCGGCCCGAGCGCTCGTAGAGCGCGGTTTCTCTCAAGCTGAAAACGGGTCGGAGCTTGCGAGGTCCGCTCCCATCGCGTAAGCGATGGAGAAATAGCGGGCCTTCGCGGGGCGAAGCTCCGGCCCGACAAGGTGAGATCGTGGAGAAATTTCGTTGATGCAAGAACAAAACCGAGATGAAATTCCTGCGGGCGACGCGTCCACAGGGCGTTTTATTTTGGGTTCTCTCTACCTTATTGGGGTAGACACGGCCCGGCTCGAGTGCCGAGCGGCACCGGTTCGGCGCCAGCGCAGTCGCAAACGAGCGTAGCGAGAAGTTGCGGCCGTCGCCGGGGGGGGCCGGACCGTGCGCTCGTAGAGCGCGGTTGTTGAGTTCAAGAAAAACGGTTGCTGCCAACGGAGGCTTGCAGAGCAAACTCCAATTTTCGCGTGCCCAGCGACACCATCGTCCTCTCCCTATTCCTGGAGGCAACGCAACTGAAGACCGTGCCCACGGGTGTTGCCGTCATTCGGGCTGACCCCGTTGCAATAGAAGCCCAGAAAGCAGCCGTAGTCAACCCTAACCGTCGAGGCCCAGCAGTGTCCGTTGCGACCGGCGCAATACAACGTGCCGTATCCACCATAGGCGCCGCTGTCGCGGAAGCCCGGAGCCGGGTGGCACGCGATCCGAAAAGTTCCGAAACATTTTTCGTGAAGATTCCGAAACCGAAAAACTTCCCGGTTCCTTGCAAACCATTAACTTTGCGGGCGGAGAAAAAGGTCGTGGGGACGGGACGAAACGCAGGCCGATTCTCCGAAACGTAAAGTACGGATCATGGATTATACGTTGTCTCATATAGCAATCGTTACGGGCGGGACGTTGACGGGGGACGACCGACGCGTTACGGAGGTCGCCACCGACAGCCGAAACCACATCGCTCGGCCGGGGGATACGCTGTTCGTCGCGCTGGTCGGCGATAACCACGACGGACACTATTACCTGGAGGAACTCTATCGGCGCGGTGTCCGGAGTTTCCTCGTCGGATACGTGCCCGACGAAGCCTCGCGGACGATGACAGAGGCCTCGTTCGTTACCGTTTCCGATACGCTCGCCGCTTTGCAGGCGTTGGCTGCCTATCATCGGCAACAGTATCACGGAACTGTCGTGGCCGTTACGGGAAGCAATGGAAAAACCGTCGTCAAGGAGTGGATCGCTCAGCTGTGGCCCGAGGGGGTGGGACGGTTGTTCCGCAGCCCGCGGAGTTATAACTCGCAACTGGGGGTGGCCCTGTCGCTGCTGATGATCCGCGGCGATGAACAGCTGGTGGTGATCGAGGCCGGGATCTCGAAACCCGGCGAGATGGAACGTCTCGAAGCGATGATCCGGCCTCAGATCGGCATTCTGACCAATATCGGAGCCGCGCATGGCGAAAACTTCGGGTCCGACGAACAGAAATTGGACGAGAAACTCAAGCTCTTTCGCCGGGTCGAGACGATCATTTACCATGCCGACCATCCGCTGGTGGCCAAGTATGTCGGGAAACGATACGGCAAGTCGCCCGAGCGGCTGTGCGGGTGGCGAGCCGACGGGATGACCGAACGGACGGCCCGTTTCGGGGATTACGCCTCGCGCGAGAATGCCGCGCATGTGGCCGCGCTCTACGACCGGTTGGGGATTGCACCGCGCGATTTCGGACTCCTGCAACCCGTCGCCATGCGGCTCGAACGGCGCGAAGGGATTCTCGGAAGCACGGTGATCGACGACTCGTACAACAGCGACCTCACGTCGCTCGGCGTGGCGCTCGACTACCTCGACCTGAATGCCGGAGAGCGACCCAAGGCGTTGATCCTATCCGATATCTTGCAGGCCGGGGACGATCCGGAGGAGCTCTACGGACACGTCGCTCAGCTGGTGCAGGAACACGGAGTCCGGGAGTTCGTCGGCATCGGGGCGGGCATCGGGGCTGCGGCGAGGTGTTTCGTGGAACGGCTCGGAGAAGAACATACCGCCTTTTACGCATCGACGGACCACTTTCTGCGGCATGTCGACAGGCAACGTTTCGCCGGGCGGTTCATTCTCGTGAAGGGAAGTCGCGTGTTCGGCTTCGAGCGGATCTCCAGGATGCTCGAAAAAAGGACTCATACCACCACGTTGGAGGTGAATCTCAACGCCCTGGCCAATAATCTCCGCCATTTTCGGGCCATGCTCCGGCCCGAAACCCGCGTGATGGCGATGGTCAAGGCCTATTCCTACGGAACCGGGGCGGCTGAAGTGGCCGCCTTGCTGCAACACGAGGGGGTGGACTACCTGGCGGTGGCTTTTGCCGACGAAGGGGTCGCGCTGCGCGAAGCGGGGATTCGGCTGCCGATCGTGGTGCTCAACTCCGATCCGGGGAGCTTCGCCGTGATGGCCGATTACGACCTCGAACCCGAAATCTATTCGTTCGCCTCGCTCGAAAACTATGCGGCCGAGATGCGGA
>JAIDFC010000289.1 GCA_029054535.1 Rikenella sp.
CGCCCCATGCGGCGGGACGCAACTCGACGGGGCTCGTTGCTTCCCTTGCCGGCGGCAATCCGGTCCCGCTCAACACTTGAGTCGGGCCGTGTCTACCCCACAAGGCCGAGAGAACCCAAACAAAACACCCAACGGGTGCATCGCCCGCGGGAATTTCATCTCGATTTTGCTCCCGCAAAACGAGCGAAATTCCCCTCTTAGGCGGGCGGGCGACAGGCTTTTCTCTCAAAACAGTGTTTGACCGCGCGCTGGCGGAAATCATTTCCAATAAACTCCCGTTTATCGGTTTGATTTCCCTCTTTAGGCGGGGCGCGCTAATACCTACCGATAAGAGAAACCGTGTCCGACTGCCCTGCGCGGGCGGCGTCCGGGTGGCCCCGGCGGGACGAGCGATACTACGTATCGCTTGGGCCTTCCGGCAAGAAACTACCTCCCTAAACAGCGCAGCCTTTGCCGATCAAAAATCGGCAAAGGCTGCGTACCCAACTTCAAGAAAACCGCAAATACGTCTCTAATCACTCCTTGCTACCATCCCCCGCCAACAATCGCACCGCTTCCTGAATCCCGATCCGCTGCGTCCCCTGCAACGCCACTACAAACGCATCCCGGTATTTCGTATTCGCTTTCAGCCGTTTACAGATCGACTGCGCCTCCGCATAGTCCGTATAACTGCCGTAATAATAAGCATACTGTCCGTCCGTCCGCTGATACATCTTCACCCCCGGAAGCGTCGCATACGCCTGGGGATTCGGCCGCGAAGTTACCCCGAGCTGAATCCGGAACGTGATCCGAAAGTCCTCGGCCGCCGCATTCCGCCCCGGACCCGTATAACTGTCCGTGGTCGGCGTCCGACTATTCCCGCCCGTCCCTAACACATAGCCCTCCTCTTCGATCCGCCGGTCGACGAGCGAGTCGACGAACTGGCGGAACGGACGCCCGCTGGAATACGCCTCGCGAATAGTCTGCGGTTTCGGCAACGCCTCCAACTTGCGCTCCACCACCGCCAACTGGTCGGCCAAGATATCCAGTTCGCGCGTAATTTTCCTGGCCCGCGAACCGCGTGCCGTCTTCAACTCCGCCCCCAGCAGGTCGATCTGTTCCTGCAACTCCGTCCGCCGCTGCATCAAGTTGAAAGTCATCTGTTCGGCCGGGCTGAGCCTCGATCTCGACGCCCCGCGTACGATCGTGGCGTTCGGATCGACCCGCGCTCCGTCCGCTCGTTGATAGCTCAAAGCCTCGGCCTCTTGTTTAGCCGTTTTCCTACTGCTCTGCGCCGAGAGTCCCTCCGGCAACGCGCAAAGGCACAGAACCGTCCCCAAACCCAGTAGCGCCGCGCGGTATTTTATCACGATTTTCGACATAACGAAAAGATTGAACATGAACAAATATAATGATTTCGGGGTTACCGACAAAACTTCCTGACAAAAATCAGACCACACCGAGGATCCTGGCCGTCGCTCCCGCCCGGCTCCTGACGTACTCTCCGGCGATCCGTCCCCTCCGCGCCAGCTCGTCCGGCCGGTCGACCCACTCCGCCACGCACCGCCGGAGCTCCTCGGCGCTCGAGACAGAAGCCGCCCCGCCCAAAGCCGCCAGTTCCACCGCCTCGGCAAAAGCCTCGTATTTCGGCCCGAACAGCACCGGGATTCCCCAAGTCGCCGCCTCCAACGTATTGTGTATTCCCCGGCCAAATCCTCCGCCGACGTAAGCCAGTTGCCCGTAGCGATAGACCTTCGACAACAGTCCGATCGTATCGATCACCAACAGCGTCGCCTCCTGCAACTCCGCCATCGAAGCCGCATTGTCCGACGACAGACGCGTATACCGTACCCCTCGCCGCCCACTGCGTTGAATCAATGCGTCGATCCGCCCGGAGTCGAGCTCGTGCGGCGCAACGATAAAGCGCATCTCCGGCCGCTCCCGCATCAGTTGCACGAGGATCTCCTCGTCCGGCCCCCACGTACTGCCGCACACCATCACCGGCCCCGTCGCCTCCCGCACGAAATCCGCCACCCAGGGCACTTCTCCCGCTTCAGCCGCCTCAGCAGCCAACTGGACCACCCGATCGAATCGCGTATCGCCGCTCACCGCCACCCGATCGGCCCCGAAGCCAATCGTCCCGAGCAGCCGTGCCGACTCTTCGTCCTGGACGAAAAACCGCCCCAGCAGCCCCAGCGTCCGCCGCATGAACCGCCCCAAGGCCGAATCCCGGAAGAAGACCATCCCCGGTCGGAAAATCGCGGACACCACACAACTCTCAGCCCCGAAATCCCGCAATGCGGACAAATAGTTATACCAGTACTCGTACTTGACGAAGATCGCCCGTTCCGGCCTGACCGCCGCCACGAACCTCCGGGCATTCCGCGGCGTGTCGGCCGGCAGATAATAGACCGCGTCCGCCTCCGCATACCCTTTCCGAATTTCGTACCCCGACGGCGAGAAAAAGGTCAACACAATCCGCCGATACTCCGCCGTCCCCACCGGATGCCTCCGCCGCAGCTCTTCGATAATCGGCCTCCCCTGCTCGAACTCGCCGAGCGACGCGCAATGCACCCAAATAGTCCCCTCCCTTTTTATCGCCGTCGTCGCCGCCGAAGAAGAACCCGCCGCAACGGCTTCCGCCCGCTCGATCCGCCGCAACAACCCGCGCCGCCCCCGCCACAAAAGCCGCGCCTTCCGGTTGAAGAGCGCCCCGAGCGCGATCATCCAACCGAAAGCGCGTATGGAACAGTTATACAGAAACACCATCATAACAGACCCCCATCCGTCGATCCGGAACTATTTGAAGAGCGAGGTAATCATCGCCCCCATCGAAACGGTGCTGGTGGCCAGGCTCATAATTTCGGCCGCGCTCATCCCGCGCGTTTTCGGCGGCTTGGACGGCACTACGATCTCGCACCCCGGTTCGACTTTCGGCCACTTTCCGCCCCGCTTGGCATCCGGCAAGCCGTTGGCATAGATCACGAACGGCCGTTTCTTGGCCCGATCGGCATAGCCCCCCCCGCGTGCAATATAATTCTTGATTTTCTGCCCTTCGACGTAGGTAACGGTACACGGGTAGAGCACCGATCCGCTGATCGTTACCGTGTTGTTGAACTTCGGCACCATCAGGATGTCGCCGTTTTCGAGAACGATATTGTCCAGGCTGTTCGGATTGGCCAACGCCGACGGCAAGTCGATAGCGATCGGATAGTAATCGCCCACCTCCTTGCGTTTCATGACGATCGTATCGCCCGTAGCCGCGCTACCGCGCTCCGTAAGATCGGCCAGGGTCTCCTGGCGAGCGATCTGCTCTTCGGTCAGCTGCCGTTTCAGATACGCCCCCGGCGCATACGCCTCCGGGGTCAATCCCCCCGCCTTAGCCACCAGGTCGCTCAGCCGGTCGTTGTTGGTCGAGAGGACGTACTCCCCGTCGAACAAGAACTCGCCCTGAGCGAAAACGCTATTCTGCTCGCTATACCCCGGCGACCGACGGATATAAACCTCGTCGAACGGTTGCAACGTAAAGGCTGCGGTCTCGGCCGAGATCCCCAGATCGGCCGGAATATTGAACTGGAACAGCTCGGCAATCCGGTCCGACGGCTCAGTGGAATTCGGGTTCTTGACACGCCGGGCCACCTCGATCCGCGCCAGCGACGCCGACTCTTTCAAGCCGTTGGCCATCATGATGGCGTCCTGGATGGTCATCCCGTTCCGGAAGAGCAAGGTCTGAGGCGTATTCACCTCCCCCTTGACTTCGATCGTATACCCCTCCCGCAGCGAGTTGATCGACGGGATCCGCACCAAGTCCTCCGGCCGCAACGCCACGTCGGCCACCGTCCCATTGAGCAGCCCCTGCAAGTCGACCGCCAGCACCGAGAAGGTATAGTCGTCGTTCAACCGCACGATCTGGGTCCGGCTCATCAGCGCATCGCCCCGGATCCCCTCGGCCTTCTCGATGAGTCGTTTCAAGGTGGCCATGCTGTCGCTCAGCTCGTAATCTCCCGGCCGCCAAACCGCTCCCTCGACCGTAACGCGGTTGGCGTACTGTCGAATGACCTCGCCCACCGCGATGCTGTCCCCGTCGGCCATCGCGAACACGCCGAAATCCTCCGCCGGCACGCTGTGCACGCTCATCATCCGCCCCGACTTCCGGTTCACGGTCAGGTTATCTTTATAAGCCTCCCCCATAAATCCGCCGACGTAGTCCAACAAATCGGCAGCCGTCTCGCCTTTCCTCAGTTCGTAAATACGCGGCCGTTTGACCTTCCCGGTTACCTTGACCAGGTTCTCGTACGGCTGCACCAGAATCATGTCATTGTCCTGCAACCCGACATTCACCTCTTGTTTTCCACCCAGCAGGTAGTCGTACACATCGAGTTCGGCCACCTGTTTCCCGCCGCGCAACAGCCGGATCCGGCGCAGCGACCCGATATCGCTCACCCCGCCGGCCTCGTAAAGCGCGTTGAAGAGCGTGGCCAGCGACGGCAGCGTATAAGTCCCCGGCATCGAAGCCTCGCCGATGATGTTGACCTTGATCGAGCGGATATCGCCGAGCGAGACTTTGAGTTGCACGGTCCCGTTGTTCAACCCCGAGACCGTCGCGGCCAGTTTGTTCCGAATGCGGTTCTCGGCCGCCTCGACCGTCAGCCCCCCGACCTGGATCACCCCGGCGTCCGGCACGGTGATAAACCCGTCGGGACTCACCTTCAGGTCGTAATTGGCCTCGGCGTCGCCCCACAGGTCGATGAACACCCGATCGCCACCCGCCAGCACATAATTGGCCGGCGTCGGCAGGTTATACGTCGGCGCAAAAGTCAAGTTCCGCGCCGAGAAGATCTCCCGCCCGAACACGCTGTTCTGCAACACGGAGTCCTTGATCCGTTTCTCCTCCTCTTTCAGCCGCTGCGCCTCGGCGGGGGTCAGCTTCCCGACAGCGTCCAACCGCGGGTCGGTGATCCGCGAACCGGTCGTCATGTTCTTCTCGCCGAGCGGTGTAACGGTCCCGTCGGCCGTCTCGAAAATCTCGCCCGTCTCGGCATCCACCAGGTTCCCCTCCTTGTCCCGAACGGTCCGAACCCGATAATCGTTCTGCCGCTCCTGCTCGCGCTGGTACTTGGAATCCCGCGTATCCACCCCGTTGTTCCGCCGGTCGTACTCCAAGTTTTTCAGATCGGAGTCTTTCCGCGTCCGATCGCTCGTCGTCCCGCTACTCCCCTTCGAGCCGCTCTGCCCCGTACCACTCTTCCCGATCGAACTCCCGCTGTTCCCCTTGAGCTGCTCGAGGTCGAGCCCCTCGATCCCCTCCAGACCCTGTCTCAGATCGGGATTGTAACCGGCGGCCTGTGCCCGACGGATCATCTCCTGCGTGGTCTCCCGATTCTGGGCCGAAACCGAACCGAGCGAAACGAACGACAGCCCGAACGCAAAAACAACGGCAATAGATAACTTGGATCCCATAAATAAAATGCGCATTTTCGGCAAAGGTAACATTTATTACTATCTTCGCACCATCAACACAACGGATTATGTTTCGTAAAATAATGATTTCGGCCCTGTTCGCAACCGTGGCGACCCTCGGACAGGCCGCGGCACAACGGACGGCGCTCAAGTGGAATGCACTGTACTGGGTGGTCGGGGTGCCGAACATGTCGGTCGAAACGCGGCTCGGAGAACGGTTCACGTTCAACGCGGATGCGGTCTACTCGCCCTGGAAGAGCGTCAAAGGGCGACCGTTGCAGGGATTGCAACTGATTCCGGAGGTGAGATTTTATCCGCGGGCGGCGTTCCGGGGATTCTACATCGGGGCTTACGCTTCCTACGACTCCTACAAGGTCAGCAAGTGGGACCATCCGAAAACGGATGTCCAACACGGGATCGGGATCAGTCTCGGCGCGACTCTGGGATGGCAGATCGACATCGCGCGGCGGTGGGGGATGGACTTCTACATCGGCGGGGGCTGGCACCACGGCTGGTACTACGGGGTGAACACGCTCACGGGGCAACGCTATGCGCCGTGGAACGAGAGCGGAGAGTGGATTCCATACCAGGCGGGGGTTACGTTCGCTTATCGGCTCGGCATGGGACGCGCCGAACGGCACTAAACGATCAGCGCAAATTCCGAAAAAACTTTCCGAGACCTCTGTTTTCCGGAGGTCTCTTTTTTATGTCTCGTTTTTAGATCGGTCGGCGCGCATCGAGGATTCATTCAGGCTGGGAATCCTCCGCGATCTTCAATCGCACGGGCCGTGTCTCCCCCGATAAGGCTGAGAGTCCCCCTGTAAAAGTCCCAACGGGGCTACGCGATAGGCGGCGATGCGCATCGCATGAGACCATTTGCCAGAGAAAACCCTAACAAAAAACGCCGAAAGGTCCGCCGCGCAAGCGAACCCTTCGGGTGTTCTATCGGCTTTCCCACGGAGGAAATAAGTCCAAAAGGGAGAAACCGGCAAAAAATCAACGGAGCTGTCGGAAAGATGTCCCAACCTCCGAGCAATCAAATTGAAACAAAGCGTTAAAACTCCGCATTTTTCGGCGTCCGCGGGAACGGAATCACATCCCGGATATTGGCCATCCCCGTAACGAACAGCACCAGCCGTTCGAACCCGAGTCCGAAGCCGCTGTGCGGCGCCGTCCCGAACCGCCGCGTATCGAGATACCACTGCATCGACTCCGTCGGCACCCCCATCTCCTCCATCCGCGCCACCAACTTGCCGTAATCCGCCTCACGCTCCGACCCTCCGATGATCTCCCCGATCTTCGGAAAGAGCACATCCATCCCCCGAACCGTCCGTCCGTCGTCGTTCTGCTTCATGTAGAACGCCTTGATCTCTTTCGGATAGTCCGTCATGATGACCGGCCGTTTGAAATGCTGCTCCACCAGGTAGCGTTCATGCTCGGCCGCCAGGTCGGCCCCCCAGAAAACCGGGAATTCGAACTTCACCCCCTTCTTGTCGCGCGCCTCTTCGAGAATCGCCACCCCCTCCGTGTACGTGAGTCGCACGAAGTCGTTCGCCGTAACGAACCTCAACCGCTCGGTCAACTCCGCGTCGTACATCTTTTCGAGGAACGCCAGGTCGTCCGCACAGTGTTCCAACGCATAATTCACCAGGTATTTGATGAAATCCTCGGCCAGATTCATGTTGTCCTCGATCTCGTAGAAAGCCATCTCCGGCTCCACCATCCAGAACTCCGCCAAGTGCCGCGGCGTATTGGAGTTTTCGGCCCGGAACGTCGGCCCGAACGTATAGATCTGTCCCAGCGCCATCGCCGCCAGCTCCCCTTCCAACTGCCCGGAAACGGTCAGATTGGTGGGCCGCCCGAAAAAGTCCTCGTTGAAATCCGTCTCGCCCGGCGCCAGAGTCGTTACGCGGAACATCGCCCCCGCCCCCTCGGCATCCGAAGCCGTGATGAGCGGCGAGTTCCAGTAGTAGAACCCCCGGTCGTTGAAATACTTGTGAATGGCATACGCCATCGCGTGCCGAATCCGGAACACCGCCCCGAACGTATTGGTCCGCGGCCGCAGGTGGGCGATCTCGCGCAGAAATTCGAGCGTATGCCCCTTCTTCTGCAACGGATAGCTCTCCGGATCGGCCGTCCCGTAGACCTCGATCTCGCGGGCCTGGATCTCGACCGGCTGGCCCGACGCCGGCGAATCGACCAGCGTCCCCGTTACTTTCAAACAAGCCCCCGTGGTAACGTTCTTCAAAAGCGCCTCGTCGAAAGCCGCCGTCTCGGCCACCACCTGGATATTATGAATCGTCGACCCGTCGTTCAAGGCGATGAACGCCACGTTCTTATTCCCGCGCTTGGTCCGCACCCACCCCTTGGCCACGACTTCGACGTCCCGCTCGCCAGCGGCGAGCAACTCTGCTATTCTCATGACAGTCTGATTGTGTATGTACAGAGAGCGAAGATATGCAAAATTTCCGTATCTTCGTCAGTCGTCGCACGGCTTTTGTGCGCGGCCCCCTTTTTTTCGGACACATGCGATTCAGCGACATCATCGGACACGACGAAATCAAACGCCGCCTGCGCGAGACGGTGCGCAACGGACGGATCAGCCATGCCTTGCTCTTCACGGGAGGCGAGGGAGCGGGCGCCCTGCCGCTGGCGTTGGCCTATGCCCAGTATGTGAACTGTCGCCACAGGAGCGAAGAAGACTCGTGCGGCGAGTGTCCGGAGTGCTACCGGATGCAACGGTTGGAACATCCGGACTGCCACTACATCTATCCGGTGAACGTGTCGAAAGAGGCGGTCGTAACGGGGCGGGCCGACGAAAAACCTCGCAGCGAACAGTTCGTACACTTGTGGCGTCAGGCGGTGCCGCGGACGGGGGGATACCTGACCGAACAGGAGTGGTATGCCGAACTGGGGATCGAGAACCAGCAGGGGATCATCAACAAGAACGACGCCAACGAGCTGGTGCGTCAGATGGGATTCAAGTCGTTCGAGGGGGGATATAAAACAGTCGTCGTGTGGTTGCCGGAGCGGTTGCACGAGGCGGCGGCCAATACGCTCCTCAAGCTGGTCGAGGAGCCGCCGGAGAAGACCCTGTTTCTGTTCGTGAGCGTCGAACCGGAGCGGATCATCGCCACGATCCGCTCGCGGACGCAGATCGTGGCGTTGCCTGGGGTGCCGGACGAGGTGATCGCCCGGGAGTTGACAGCTCGACAGAACATTCCGCCCGAAGAGGCGGAACGCATCGCCCGCCGGGCACAGGGGAGTTGGGGAACGGCTCTGCGGCTGGCCACGGGTCAAAACGTCTCGGAAACGGAACACCAGGATCGATTCATCCGACTGATGCGGCTGTGCTACCAGCAGAAATACATCGAACTGTTCGACTGGGCGGAGGAGATGGCCCCGCTGGGTCGCGAGGCTCAGAAACAGTTCTGCACGGCGGCCTTAGGGATCGTCCGGGAGTGCTACCTGACAGGCATCGGACTCCCGGAACTGGCCTATACGGATCCGGCGCGCGAGCAGTTCTGCCGCAACTTCGCCCCCTACGTCTCGCACATCACGGTCGAGGGTTTCGTGGCGGAGTTCGAGCTGCTGCTGGCCCACATCCGACAGAACGGCAATCCGAAGATTCTTTTCACCCACTTCGCGATGAGTGTCTGTAAAATCATCGGGGCGGCTCGCGCGGCGCTCAAGGGGCAACCGAACCGATAAGCTCGGTCTCTTGTCGGGGGGCAATCTCTTGCTCTACGTCTTTCCAAACCCTTTCAGCATCTCCTCGGGGCGCGATCCGCAACCCGGGGAGCTTCTATTTCGGTAACATCTCCAGCGACTGGACCGCGCCACAGAACGACGGGCTTTGGCAGGACGAGGCGAAGACGCTCTTCGACCCCTGCCCGCCAGGCTGGCGAGTGCCCCACAGCGGAGATCAACTTACAGGATACAGTCCCTGGATCAATTTCATGCACTCGGAGAGTTTAGCGAATGCCTTATCCGGCTACACAATAGCTCCGACAGGAGGATATGCTTTTTTTCAACACGGGACGAGCGGGGCAACGGCTTGGTTTTCGGCAGGAGGCGGACGCCACTCGGGTTCGGCAACTCTCTATCGAGTGGGCGACTCCGGTTACGAGTGGACGGCACCTCGATCGGGCTCTGCAGTGGTGTTCTTAAACTACAACTCCTCGGGCCGGTTACTCCTGTATGATCCGGAACGTCGAGCTTTCGGTTTTTCGGTTCGTTGCGTTCGGGAGTAATCGCGGGGTTCCGGGGGAGCCTCCCGATGACCGAGAGGACGAGAAAAACAAAAGTGCCGCACGGCTGTTTTCTCGCTCGGCAAGCTATGCCCGAACGGGCAATAAAAGCTCGGCGGGCCCGGCTCCGGGCTACCGCCACGCGCTCTACGGTACGTTGTATGCCGTCGGCAACAGCGGGTACAGCTGGGCGTCTTCCGTTACGACGGATTCCCTCGCCTACAACTTGTACTTCAACTACGGCGGGATCTACCCGAATGACCGCAATGGCCGTGCGAGCGGCCTTCAGTTGCGTTGCCTCCAGGAATAGGGAGAGGCCAGAGCATGGCGGAGGAGTCCGGTCCCACGAGACGGATATAAATTTTCTTGATAAGAACTGCACCATTGGCGTATGGGCCGGACGCCTCCCCTCGGGAGGCCCGCAATCTCTCCATTACTGACGCAATGGCTGCAGCCACTCCCGGGCGACCGACCCGGTGCCGCTCGGCACTCGAAAATTGGAGTTTGCTTCGAAAGGTTCTGCCGTCGCCCGCAATTTTTCGAGATCTCACCATGACGAGCCGAAGCCACCCCAAGCGGCAATCCGAGGACGCTGAAAAATCCGCCGCGTCGTTGTTTTCGGGTTTCTGCCCGCGCTTGGCCGGTTAACTGCCTCCAGCGGTGCGCGACCCGCAGCCCGCGGAGAGGACGATGGAGCGCAGCGAAACTTCGGCCCTCCGCATGCCGGGGG
>JAIDFC010000029.1 GCA_029054535.1 Rikenella sp.
AACGACGTCCAATTGTACCCGCCGTATCCGACGGCTTGCAATGTTCCAGAATCGTTCTCGCGCCAGCCCGGAGCCGGGTCGCGGGCCCGAGGAAAAAGCCCCGCGAAACATCCCGTTCAATAAAGCAGGCCCGAAGAAAAAACGCTACGATGCGACGAAAACAAGGAATCGTATGCCGCGGACGAAGATTTGGGACGACGCCCTTGCGTCGAAACCCGCAAAGAGCTACCTTTGTCCGAAGCCCCCGGCAGAGGGGCGGATCGTGTGCAGAACCCGTCATGAATAACGCTTACAACCGTCAGAAAATACTCCAGATCACACTCCTGCTCGTGGCCGTCGTCCTCGTCGGACGGATCTTCTGGATACAGGTCGTCGACAACACCTACAAAGAGTATGCACGGAACAACGCCATGCGCTACATGGTGCAGTATCCTTCGCGGGGCGAGGTCTATGATCGGAACGGCGAATTCCTGGTCAAAAGTACCGAATCCTACGACCTGATGGTCATTCCGCGAGATGTCGAACCGTTCGATACGATCTACCTGGCCAATACGCTCGGGGTCGGCGTCGAGGATATCAGAAAAGCACTGGATAAGGCCAAACGATACTCGAAACGGAGGCCTTCGATGATCTTCAAACAGCTCTCCAAAGAGGCCAAACTCAAACTCGACGAACGGCACCTCGTGGGATTCTATACCCAGTATCGGACCTCGAGGACCTATCCGAGGAAGATCGCAGGGAACCTGCTCGGGTACATCAGCGAGGTCGACGAGGCTACCATCAAACGCGATCCGTACTATCGGATGGGGGACTATATCGGTAAAAGCGGGATCGAAAAATCGTACGAAAAGTACCTCCGCGGACGGAAAGGGGTCAAGGTCGAACTGGTCGACGCCTACGGCATGCCGCAGGGGGCGTATGCCGAGGGGAGGTTCGATACGCTGCCGGTGCCGGGACAGGCGATTACCTGTACGATCGACGCCGGATTGCAGCAGTTGGCCGAGGAGCTTATGGCCGGGAAGGTCGGCTCGGTGGTGGCCATCGAACCTTCGACGGGTGAGATCCTCGTCATGGCCAGCGCGCCCAGCTATGACCCCGACAAACTCATCGGACGCGAGTTGGGGAATAACTATATGGAACTGTTGAGGAACCGGCGGCATCCGCTCTTCAACCGCGCCGTCATGTCGCGCTATCCGCCCGGGTCGACGTTCAAGGTGGTGAACGGCCTCATCGGTTTGCAGGAGGGGGTCTCGCGGCCCGAGGACCTGCATCCGTGCAGCAACGGCTATACCGTGGGGCAGGGGGTCAAGTGCCATACCCACTACTCGCCGATGAACCTCGTCCAGGCGACCGCCAATTCTTGCAACGCTTATTTCTGCTATGTGTTCCGCGATATTCTCGACAACCGGAAGTACGGCGGGACGGTCAAGGGAGGGTTCGACGTGTGGAACGACTATGTCGAAAGCTTCGGATTCGGACGCAAACTCGAATCCGACTTCTGGGACGAACTCGCCGGGTATGTGCCGACCAAAGAGTTCTACGACCGGAGGTATCGCAACCGGCGCTGGAACTCGCTTACGGTGATCTCGCTCGCCATCGGGCAGGGCGAGCTGGGGGTTACGCCGTTACAACTGGCCAACCTCGGGGCGACGATCGCCAACCGGGGGTATTACTATATTCCGCACGTGGTGAAGCGAATCGCCGGGCAGGACTCCATCGACGCCAGGTTCTACGACAAACACTACACGAAGGTCGATCCGAAGTACTTCGAACCGATCGTCGAGGGGATGTGGGAAGGGGTCAACGTGGCCGGAACGGGCGGACGGGCGCGGGTCCCGGGGCTGGATATTTGCGGGAAAACCGGAACGGCCCAGAATCCGAACGGAGCCGACCACTCGACGTTCCTCTGCTTCGCGCCGAGGCACAATCCGAAAATCGTCGTCTCGGTCTACGTCGAACACGGCGGATTCGGCGGAGCCGCCGCCGCGCCGATCGCCAGTCTGCTGATCGAACAGTACCTTACGGACAC
>JAIDFC010000290.1 GCA_029054535.1 Rikenella sp.
GTGGTGCGCAGAGCGCGGATTTTCTACCTGCGGAACTTGACCGGTAAGAAAGCGCGGATCAAGGAAAAGAAATTTACGGTGGCCAAGTAGAGAGGCTGAAAGAAAAGAGACGGGCGGTTTTTACGGCTCGTTGACCATAGAATATGGTGGCGCGTCCTTTGTGCACACTCTGCACAAAGGACGCTTTTTTTCAGGGGAGCGGCCGACTGTCGATACCTCGGAAACAGCGAAAAGGCTTTGCATCTGAACATGGATGCAAAGCCTTTCGCTTGTTTCTATTTCGCAATCTGGAAACAGCCGTTCGGACAGACCTGTACGCACTTCAGGCAGCCGATGCAGGCCCCGTACCGAATGACGGCATGTCGATGCCAGAAGAATTTGATTTTTCCGATCGCCCGACGCGGGCAGGTCTCTACACAAGCCCAGCACGCCGTGCAGCGGCGAGACGAAAAACGAGGCTTTTTCTTACGATGATGATTCATAATGCTTTGCGTTTGATTTGCGGACAAAGTTACGGTTCATCCGCCCCGGGTATGGAGACAATTGCGGGTATTAGTTGGATGATTCGCGGTTTTTGTGGCGGAATCCGCTCGGCGACAGGCCCGCCTCGCGAGAAAACAGGCGCGAAAAATAGGCCGGGTCTTCGAATCCCAGCGTTCGGGCGATTTCTGCGATGCTTTGGGTGGTGTAGGCCAGCAACCGTTTGGCCTTCACCACGATCTGCTTCCTGACGTAAGCCGTCGTGCTCACTCCCGTCATCGCTTTCACGGCCTCATTGAGGTACGGAACGGAGAGGTGGAGCGCATCGGCATAGGCGGAGGCCGGTTTGGACAGATTCGTCTCGGTTTGCAGGAGCGTCCTCAGCCGGATCGTAATCGCGGTGTAGCGATTGACTTTGTCGCTCTCCGTTCGGCAGGCCGGAATTTGCGATAGGATCATGCCGATGATGAGATTAGCCGCGTCTTTCCGTACCTCGGCATCCACCGCCCCGTAGCGGTCCGAGGCGACGATCTCTATGATGCGTCGAATGCCGTTCGCCGTTTCCGACGGCAGGCCGATTCTGTTGTGCCGGAGGGTGAATCGCTCCAGTCGTTCTGCATAAGCATGCGCGATGCGGTAGGGGTCGATCGCCAGCATGACACCGGCTCGGGCTTCGACGGAGACGAGCCGATGGGCCTGGCCCGGCGATACGATCAGGCAATCGTGCGCCCGACAGGCTACTTCGTTGAAGTCGATCTTGATGGAAAGGCCGCCGTCAAAACAGATGCCGAGCATGTAGTAGTCGTCTCGGTGGCTGTAAGGCTTCGTGTCTTTGTCGGAGAGCCGGTTCCACTCGAAGATGCCGATGCCTTCGGTCGAGATGTCCGAAATGCGGTGGATGGGTATTTTACGTTGGCTGGGCATCGCATGCGGAAAGGAGACGCGGACGGTTATGAGTTGCTCTCTTCTAAAAAGAAGCGGTCGTCGTAATTGACTAAGTAGAGCCGTTCGGTGGCCCGTGTTACGGCCGTGTAGAGCCACCGCAGCAGTTCGAGCGTCATCGGCTCCTCGCCGAAGAGCATCGCGTCCAGAAAAATCGCCGACCACTGGCCCCCCTGTGCCTTGTGGCACGTGATCGCGTAGGCGAACTTCACCTGCAGGGCGCAGAAAAACTCGTCGCCCAAGACCGCCTTGTAGCGTTTCCCTTTTTGCGTGATGTCGGCATACTCTCGCTCGACGGCCGTAAACAATCGGCCCTGCTGTTCGCGACTCAATCCCGGCGCGTCGCTGTGCAGCGCGTCCAGCAGAATCCAGCACTCCAGGCTGTAATCGTCGTAGTCCGGGAACTCCAGCTCCGCATACGCGAACCGAAAGCCGTACCGTTCCCGTGTCCGATAAATCCGGTGTACCCGCGCGATGTCGCCGTTGGCGATGAAGCTCATCCGGGCGTTCGGATCCTGCTCCACGTAGTGGTAGTTGTTCTTCACCACCATCAGCATGTCGCCCGAGGCGATCTCTTCGTCGTAATCCAGGATCGTCCGACGCACGCCTTGATTATAGTGGTTGGCGCGCTTGTTCGACCGGGTGATGATCGCCGTTTCGGCCTGGCCGTACCGTCCGTAGCAGGAGTCGATCTCGTCGATCAGCTCGCGGCCGTCGATCCGACGGAGGTCCGGAAAGTCGAGCGCGAATCGCGGAATCTCCGGGAGGCCCGATTCGATGGTCCGGCGGATCGCGGTCGCGTTGTACAGCACCCCCGAGTCGCTCTGCTGGCGCACCACCTCCGACAACGACACTTCCCAGACGGTCCCGTACTTGGCCATGTAGGCCGAATCCAGGGCCGGCGACCGGTCGTATCCCACGGGCGGTAGCTGCGCCTGGTCGCCCACCAGAATCACCTTGTTGTTCCGTCCCAGGCGGATGTAGTCGAACATGTCTTCGATCAGGTCGCCGGTGCCGAACGTAGCCCCCTCGCTGCCCAGTGCGGCCGCTCGGCCGGTCAGCATCGAGGCTTCGTCGACAATGTAAAGCGTGTCGTTCGATTTGTTGAAATTCAGGTCGAAATGGCTCCCGTCGGCTCCTCCGGCCGTCCGCTCGCGGTAGATGGTCTTATGGACGGTGTAGGCCTCGGTCCCGGCATACCGGCTCATCACCTTCGCCGCGCGTCCCGTAGGGGCCATCAGTACGCACGGAATCTCCATCCCGCGCAAGGTCCGGACCAGGGCGCCGACGACGGTCGTCTTCCCCGTCCCGGCGTACCCGTTCAACAGAAAAACCGCGCTCTCGTCGCCCGAAGCGAGGTATTCGCCCAGCCGATCGATCAATTTTTTTTGCTCGTCAGTTGGCTCGAATGCAAAATTACTGTATATTTGAGTCGCGATATGGTTGCTCAGGGACATCTTTTTTCGACGGTTTTATCTGGGGGGCCGGCTCGCTGCTAACCGCTGACAAACTTAAAAAACTTAAATCATAAGATGAAAAAAATTATCCTTCAGGTCATTTTGCTGGCCGCGATCGTAGGGTTGGTGTGGTGTTTGTACTCGATGTTCAACACGCCGCTCGAATTTGAACGTCTCCGCAAGGAACGCGAAGCGAAGGTCGTGGAACGGCTCAAGGATATTCGGACCGCTCAACGGGCCTTTCGGAATAAGTACCAGAAGTTTACGCCGAATTTCGACTCGCTGATCGCTTTCGTGGCCAACGACTCGTTGGTGGTCGAACGCGCGATCGGGTCGGCGGACGACTCCCTGGCGGTGGCGCAGGGGTTGGTGAGCGTCGAAAAATACATGGTGGCGGTGAAAGATACCATCCAGTTCGTCGGGGAGGAGGTGAAGGCGGATCTCAACAATTTGCGCTATATTCCGGGCTCGAACATCCCTTCGAAATTCAATCGGTCGGGACAGTGGATCGAGTTCGCGATGGATACGGCTTCGATCAAGACCGAGTCGGCGGTGGTGGTGCCGGTGCTGGAAGTTTTTGCCCAGTATCCGACGTTCCTCGGCGATCTGGACGAACAGCAACTCATCAACTTCCGCGACTATCAGATCAAAACGCTGAATCGGGCGGACGGTTTGAAAGTCGGGTCGCTGACGGCGACGACCAACGAGGCGGGGAACTGGGACGGCGAATAGTGATATAACGAACCTCGTCTCTCTCTTCGGCGGAGGGTGCTCGGTGGGGGAGGGGACGGCTATGGATAAGGTAGAGGG
>JAIDFC010000291.1 GCA_029054535.1 Rikenella sp.
GAGATGCGGAGCCGGGGGATTACGGGGGCGGCGATCCACCTGAAGCTGGATACCGGCATGCACCGGCTCGGGTTCGTGCCGGAAGAGATCGGGACGTTGTGCGAGCTGCTCGGACAGGAGTCGGCCGTACGGGTGCGGTCGATCTTCTCGCACTTGGCGGCGTCGGAAGATCCGGCGGAGGACGACTTCACGAGAGGCCAGATCGCCCTGTTCCGCGAGATGAGCGCCCGGATCGTCGATGCGCTCGGCGACGAATCGATTTTGCGGCATGTCTGCAACAGCGCGGGGATCGCGCGCTTTCCGGAGGCCCACCTCGACATGGTGCGCTTAGGGGTGGGGCTCTACGGGATCGAGGACCCGGAGTTGCAGCCGGTGGCGACGCTCCGGACCCAGATCGTGCAGATCAAACAGCTCCGACCGGGCGATACGGTGGGATACAACCGGCGCGGAGTCGTCGAACGGCCGATGCGGACGGCTACGATTCCGATCGGATACGCCGACGGCATGGACCGCGGACTCGGACGCGGAGCCGGGCGGGTCGAGATTCGGGGGATGTTGTGTCCGACGGTCGGGAATATCTGCATGGATACTTGTATGATCGACGTTACGGAACTGCCGGAGGCGGCTGTCGGGGACGAGGTGGTCGTCTTCGGCGAACGGCCGACCGTGCGCGAGGTGGCGGAGGTCTTGGGAACGATCTCTTATGAGGTCCTCACCTCGGTCTCGGCGCGGATCAAACGCATTTACGTCCGCGAGTAGGCTGTTGGTTACTTTAAATATCTCCTGTGCTTTAGCTACGTTCTGGAACTGTTCTCTTTGTGAACAAAGAGAACCAGAAAAACTTTCGGGAATGCTTGCGCATTCCATGACCGTTCTTAGTTGAACAGCTTTGGCTTGTCGGTTGGGGTGGCACTTTTTGTGGACGCGCTCAGGCTGCATTAACCTTATTGCGCGCCCACAAAAGGCCACCCCAATGCAAAGTTCCCCAGGCTCTTGACTACGGCAGCCCATGCGATACGAAGTATCGCCCGAAGTCTTTTTGGTACTTTTTCTTCAGAAAAAGTACGGTACCATACAGTAGCCAATGACCGAAGCTATACAAAATAAATAATCAACCGATGTTACGAGGAGCTTTATTCGATATGGACGGCGTGATCGTCGACAACCGCGACGCGCATTTGCAGGCATTTGCGGTGTTCGCCGAGAGGCACGGCATTCCCGATTTCGACTCGAAGAGCTTGTTGCCCTTTTTCGGGTCTACGAATGCGGTCATTATGGGACATTTGTTCGGGCGGGACGATTTGCCGGCTGACGAGGTCGAACGACTCTCGCAGGAGAAAGAGCGCATCTATCGCGAGCTGTACGACCCGGTCATGGAACCGGCGCGAGGGCTGGTGGCGTTGCTCGAAGCGTTGAAAAAGCAGGGCATCCGGACGGCGGTCGGAAGTTCGGCGCCGAGGGTCAATGTCGATTTCGTGCTCGAACGGTGCGGCATCGCGCCCTACTTCGACGCGGTGGCCTCGGGGTCGGAGATCCGGCACAGCAAACCGGATCCGGAGGTCTATCTCCTCGCGGCCCGCAAACTCGGCATCGATCCGCACGATTGCGTCGTCTTCGAGGATGCTTTCGTCGGCATGGAGGCGGCCCGACGAGCGGGCGCGAAGGTGGTGGCCCTGGCTTCGACTTTCTCGAGGACGAGGATCGAAGCCTGCGGAGATTTCGACCTCTTGATCGACGGCTTCTCCGACCTCTCAATTGCGGCACTGACCGACTTATGGTAAGTTAATCCTACTTTTTTAATCAGTATATCCGTTCTTTGTGCAGGAGGGAACAGTTCTTTTTGCGAACGATAGGGTCCGCCGGACGGCCCAAGCAAAACGGAGTTTGACTCCGTCTTCCTCTCGCTACCTCGACATAGCCCGCGGGCGGTTTCTGCTCTCGGAACGCTACTCGGTTTGCTCGCCCACCGCGGGCACATCTAAGGCCTTTTGCGTGCCGCAGGCACTGCGGGCCGACGCCACCCCAGGCGGAGGGCTGCAACTCTCGCTACGCTCGATGCGCCCCCGCTGGCGCCGGCCCAAATAATAAGTCCCGAGGCTCTTGACTAACGATTATTCTCGAGGAGAACAGGATACTTCAGCATAAAGAGTTGATATGCAAATCAATAACACGCTTAGAAAACGTATGACATTGGATGAAGTTATCGCAGGGATCGAGGCAGCGGCTCCTGTGGAGTGGCAGGAAGAGTGGGACAACAGCGGATGGCAGATCGTGGACCGCGATCCGAAAAAGATCGAGTGTTCGGGCGTTCTGTTTAGCCTCGACGTTACGGAAGCCGCGGTGGCGGAAGCTGTGCGAGAGGGTTGCAACCTGATCGTATGTCATCACCCGTTGCTGTTCCGGGGGGTGAAACGGCTGACGGGAGCTACGGCGGTCGAACGCCTTGTCGCTGAGGCCGTTCGACAGGGGATTGCGATTTATGCCGCTCACACCAATATGGACGTGGCTCCGGGCGGGGTTAACGACCGGTTGGCCCGAATGTTCGGGCTGGAGAAAACAGAGGCGCTGGTGCCGGGAGGACAACCGGGCGTCGGACTGGGACGTGTCGGGGAGTTGCCGGAGGCGGTGCCGACCGGCGAATTTTTAACGCGGATCGCACGGGTGTTGGGGGTTCCGTCGCTGCGCCACAGCGAGATCGCCACGGAGACCGTGCAGCGAGTCGCCGTATGCGGCGGGAGCGGCGGCGAATTCATCGAAGCGGCTCTGGCGGCCGGTGCGCAACTCTACCTGACCGCAGACCTCAAATACCACGACATCTT
>JAIDFC010000292.1 GCA_029054535.1 Rikenella sp.
GCCAGAGCATCCCGTAGGGATGCGTGCTAAAGTTTTTCTGGTTCTCTTTGTTCACAAAGAGAACAGTACCCGCACGTCGCCAATGAATAAAAGAAATACGAGCAAGATATGACATTAGCGTTGATTTACGATTTCGACGGGACGTTGTCGCCGGGGAATATGCAGGAGTACGATTTCATTCCGGCTATCGGGAAGGGGAATCGGGAGTTTTGGGACAACTGCAACCGGATGGCCGAGGAGAACGACGCCGATCCGATTCTGACCTACATGAACGAGATGATCCGTCAGGCGACGGTGAACGGCGTTTCGTTGCGTCGCGAGGCGTTCGCCGAGTCGGGTCGGAAGGTCGAATTGTATCCGGGAGTCGAGTCGTGGTTCGGACGCATCAACCGATACGGACAGGGGAAAGGGATACAAGTGGTACACTACATCAACTCGTCGGGACTGCGCGAAATGATCGAAGGGACATCGATCGCCAAACATTTTCGTAAAATCTTCGCCAGTTCGTTCCTCTACTCGGTGGACGGAGTGGCCTACTGGCCGGGGGTGGCGGTGAACTACACCAACAAAACGCAGTTCATCTTCAAAATCAGCAAGGGGATCGACAGCGTCTACGACTCGAAGGCGGTGAATCGGTTCGTGCCGGAACAGGACCGGCCGGTGCCGTTCACGCACATGATCTACATCGGCGACGGGACGACCGATATCCCCTGTATGCGCCTGGTGAAGGAGAAGCAGGGACATGCGATCGCGGTCCACAACCCGGCGGATCGGGAGGTGGGCCATTCGCTGCGCCAGCTGGTCGAAGAGCATCGGGTGAACTTCGTTGCACCGGCGGACTACTCGCCGGGGAGCCGCTTGGAAGAGGTGGTCAAGGCCGTTATCGACAAGGTGGCGGCAGACGACCGGCTTCAATTGCTGAAAGAATGCGACCTCGCGCTCTGGGAGAAAGAACGGTAAAAGACACTGGTACATCTTTCGGAGAATGGGGAGCCGAACGGTGCTTTCCGGAAACGAAGAACAAGGCTTTTTTCTCAGAAACCTTACCATGCGCTTGAAATTACTCGTCATACTCCTGGCGGGACTAAGCCTCGCAACGACGACGGCCGAAGGAGAGATCTTCCGCCGCGATGGGGCATTGACCGTGGCGACCTATAATGTTTGCAACCTGTTCGACACGATCAACGACCCGGGTATACGAGATAATCTCCCCACACCGGAACATTATCGGCACAAGATCGAAGCATTGGCTCGCGTGATCGGCGAACTCGGACCGGATATGATCGGACTGTGCGAGGTGGAGAATGCCGCAGTTCTGCGCGATTTGACAACCACAGCCCCGCTCGACAGCGTGCCGTATCGGTTGCTCCACTACGAGTCGCCGGACCGGCGGGGAATCGACGTAGCACTGCTCTACCGCGCGGATCGGATCGAAACGATCGCCTCGGAACCGATCCGGTTTTCGACCGACTACCCGACCCGAGACGTGTTGCGGGTCGAACTTCGTATCCTCGGGAGTGAACGACGGATGGTGGTCTACGTCCTCCACCTGCCTTCGCGGCGCGGAGGCTACAGCCAAGCGACACGGATGCGGGAGACGATTGCTGCCACGATCGGCGAACAAGCGGCTCGCGAAGAACCGGGCGTAGGGGTCATAGTGTTAGGAGACTTGAACGACACTCCGGCCTCAGGGTTGGTGCGACGCATGCTGGCAACCGAGGCGACCGGTCTGCGGTGCCTGACCGCTGCGGCGCATCGAAAAGGGATAGGATCGTATGCCTGGCGAGACTCCTGGCTGATGTACGACCATATTCTGGTAAATCGTGAGGTGAATGCGATCGGCGACGCCCGCGTTTTTCGTCGACCGTGGATGCTGACCGCAACGGGTCGCTTCCGAGGGTATCCCGACCGAGCGATCAGCGACCATCTGCCGGTCTATATCCGTATATTGTACTGAGACGCGGCTCCGGGCCACCGCAACAGCGGCTCCGGTTTATTGCGCCATGTCGGCCGTTATGGACATAGCTGGTCATCGACGGTTACAGGAAGTGCCAACTATTTCATGGACTTCGATTTCATCGGAATTTACCCGAATGGCGACAACCATCGTGCGCTCGGTCTTCAGACGCGTTGCCTCCAGGAATAGGGAGAGAACACACTGGGTATTTTACTTGCCTGCCGATCGAGAAAGCTCGGCTAGCGAACCGGACTGGGTCTATCCGATAACGGCCGGCCCTCGCGGCTGGCGAGAGGCTCCATAGGCAAGAGCACTCCGCCGAAACCTCCGAGAAGCCCCCAACAAAAGGATTACCGTACCCATGACTACCTATTAGCCTCCGGTAGAGAAGATCCATATCGGACAGCTCCCCAACAAATGCGACGCGAAAAAACGACGCTCTATTCCAATCTCGTTTACGGCAACAACCCCGCCACCGCCGCGTCGATCTCCGTCGGCGCCACATCACGGCGAACGATATTTCCCTCGCGGTCGATCAAGAAATTGGCCGGAATCTTTTGCACATTATAGACCTTCACCGCCGGCGAATCGCCACCCCGTAAATCGTTCACCGAGATCCACGGCAGTCGCTGTTCCGAGACACTCCGAATCCATTGCGCCTTGTCGGCATCCAGAAAAACCTGGTAGACTGCAAATCCCCGCTTCGCATACTTATCGTAGACTTCGACCAGCTCACGATTCAAGATTTTGAGTTCCGGCAGATTCGATGCCGTAAACGAAAGCAAAATCACTTGTCCTTTCAGGTCCGAGAGTTTTCGACGCTTCCCCAACACATCCGGCAGATCAAGCTCCGGAAACCCCATCTCATTCTCCATACTCTCAGCCACGATCCGCCCTGCATCCGCCGCCTGTGCAAAACTCCGCACATCGGCCGCCAACGCCCGCGCATAAGCCGAACCAGCATAACGGGCATTGAGCGAATCGCTGACGATCCCGAAGTAAGCCACATCGGCCACATCGTCCGCAAAGACGAACGACCCGTCGATCGCCGTTTGGTACAACGGGACGATCGCTGCCAGCGAACCCGCATGGGTACTAATGAACTTGGCCGCCGCCTGTTTGCGTTCCACCGGATCAGTCTGGGCCAGAATCCGATTGGCCTCCTGCACCAGTGTCGACCCTTCGGAACCCGAAACGGTGTATGTCCGTGCCGTACTGTCCGCGATCCGCAACACGATCTTCTCGGCCGCATCGGCCAACAACGGCACGTTCCCACCCCCCAGGATATGCAAGTTATAGAACTCCGGAACCCCGGGTTTCTGTTCCACGAAGAGATTGAATCCCCCATTACGATCGGTCTTCACCGAGTCGACGAATCGTCCGCCGGTCGGGCCGACACGTTCTACGACGATGGTTTTCCGCTCCCCGCCCGCGGCGATCTCGCCCCGGATCGTAACGCCGCGGCCGGAACAGCCGACTAACAGGACAGAAAGACCGAAAAGCGTTGCTATGTGTCTCATAAGAAAGTTGGCTTCGTGTGTGAATAAGTCCGATTACAAATATACTCTTTTCGACGGCATCCCGCTACTTCTTGAACATAAAATAGACGGCCAAAACCAAAAAAACGGCTCCGTACAAATGGTTGAGTCGCAGGACCTCGGTTTTGAAAAAAAGAGTGGTGAAGAGTGCGAAAACCAGCAACGACAAGACTTCCTGAATCACCTTGAGCTGCAAAAGGCTGAACGGTCCTCCGGTTCCCTCGAAACCGATCCGGTTGGCAGGGATCATGAAACAGTACTCCAGCAACGCAATCCCCCAGCTGACGAGCACGACACCCCACAGCGAGAATCCCTGGAAAAACCGGAATCGCAGTTGACCGTACCAGGCCAGCGTCATGAAGACGTTAGAGACGACGAGCAAGAGAATAGCGACGATTCCTTTCATGAGTCTTCGAGAGATTCTGCATTGTATACCGATCGCAAAGTTATATTTATTTTTGACGCGGACGGCTCACCGCAAGTATTCATGGACTCATCCGAGCAGGCTGGCCGAGACGACGGACTCTCTCAGTACAATATCGACTCTTCCAATCACTCAAAACCATCCCTACGCACTATTTCCCGATCAAGACAACCGTCGCCCGACTGCTCAGCGCGCATTTTGTTTTACCCGGCTCCGGGCTGTCGCCATCCGCACTACGGGACGTTGTATAACGTCGGCTACAGCGGGTACAGCTGGTCGTCTTCCGTTATGAGTATCAATGCCCACTTTCTGAACTTCAATTCCGGTGCGGTCATCCCGAATAGCAACGTCCTCCGTGCGAACGGTCTTCAGACGCGTTGCCTCCAGGAATAGGGAGAGTGCCGCTGGGTGTTTTGTTGGCCTGCCGGTTGTACCACTGCCCCGACAACAGCCTGCCGGTTCCGGGCCTGCCGACCGCTTAGCCGTGTCCGAAGCCGGCGGAGGAAAGCCAAGAGCCTTGGCGAGTGGTGTCCTCCGCTCCGGGCGGCGGCGGACACGCGACTCTGTGAGTCGCGGTTTTCCAACCTGCCCAAAGCTGCTTTCGGATCGCAATAACTACATATAGAATTCATTGTGCTTCATTCGGCCTGTCACCCACCGCCCCGAGGCGCGAAGCGCCTGGGCGACGAGGCCGGCAACCCGCAGGGTTGCAAGTTGCTAAACACACTTTTTCCCGCAACAAACCGCGACCTCCGGTCGCTCGGCCCGCAGCCCTCCCCCGGCGGAGGGCCGGTGCCGCTCGGCACTCGAAAGCTGGAGTTTGCTTGGCAAATCTCCGCTGGCGGCAATCCAAGGCCGCTGAAAAATCCGCCGCGTCCGTTGCTCGCGGAAATCCACCGCGATCTCCCCATGACGGGCCGAAGCCACCCCGGGCGGAGGACCGCAATGTTCACTCCGTTCACTTGCGCCTCCGCTGGCTCCGGCCCTTTTTATTCCAAAACTTCTTTGCCCGCGCGTCAGGCGATTCATTCGGATTCGCCGCAAACCGCGCCGCAGG
>JAIDFC010000293.1 GCA_029054535.1 Rikenella sp.
CTGCGTATCGCTATAACATCCTAATAAACAGTGTCTGTCCGCGCGCCTGCGAAATTCATCCGTTTCAACTCTCCGTTGAAACGGCGTATTTCGCTTCTTAGGCGTGGTGCGCGGGAATTTTCTCGAAGAGAAACCCAATAAAAGACACAGTGCGTCCGTCGCCCGCGGGAATTTCATCTCGATTTTGCTCTCGCAAAACGAGTAAAATTCCCCTCTTATGCGGGCGGGCGACAGAACCGTGTTCGACTGCCCTCAAGCCGGGCGGGCTCCACGTGCCCGCGGTGGGCTTGCAAAACTTCGTTTTGCCTGGGCCTTCCGGCAACCAAAACCTAACAAAAGATACTCCGTATCGCTTAAACCTGCGATGAAAACCTCGACAAGAATCGGATCAACCGTTCTGCGTGTGTAAAATTCGATTCAAGCTATGTGCCGACGGTTTTTGGAAGAGCCGGAGTCCGAAAAGCGGGAGGCATCCGATGACATGTTCCGTAACGGAGCGTTTAACGTTGTCGAAGACGTATTCGTTTTCGGTATTCTTCGTGAAGGCGTACACCTCGAAACCGATTCCCCGGTCCGAAGTCTCGGCGAGGTATCGGGCAAAAGTGAGCATCCGGGGGTTGAGCGCCGGGTTCCGGAAGAGCCAAACCTCCATGTGGGCCCGGAAGAGAGCCAGATTGGTCAGGTGGTTCGGACTGGAGGAGCGAGCCAGTTCGATCGTCGCCTTCGCCTCGGAAGCCGTGGCCCGTTCGGTCTCGATTCGGGCGAGCAGCGCATCGTCGGCCGGCGCGACGGAATCGACGTCGAGGTAGAAACGGCTGATGAAACGCCGCCCGCCGCTGGTCTCCATGCCGCGCCAGTTGACAAACGACTCCGAGACCATCGAATAGATCGGAATCATGGTAATGGTGTTGTCCCAGTTCTGGACCTTGACCGACGTCAGGTTGATGTCCAACACCATCCCGTCGGCCTGTTTGGAGGGCATCTCGATCCAGTCCCCGGGTCGAACCATGTCCTGGGCCGAGAGCTGGATCGAGGCGACGAACCCCAGCAGAGTATCGCGGAAGACCAGCGACAGCACCGCCGCTGCGGCTCCCAATCCGACCAACAGGCTGGTCGGATTTTTCTGTAGGATGTCTGCCACGATCAGGATCCCGGCCAGGAAAGCCGCCAGAATCTTACCGATCTGAATGTAGCCTTTGATTGACCGTTTCTGCGCCTCGGGCGAGCGTTGGTAGAGGTCGTTCAGGGCGTCGAGCAGCGAAAAACAGACCAACAGCGCGGTAAAGATCATGACACACTCGGCGGCCACGCGAGCCACCAGATTCAGGGCCGGCGCGAAACCCCGGAAAAAGAGGTCGATGCCGAACAGAATCACACCCAAAGGGACCAGATAAAGCACCCGATCGAAAAACTTCCGCCGGTAGAGGATCGCGTAGAGGGGTTTCCGACTGTGTTGCGCCCGGCGTTTGATAAAACCGGCCACGAAGTGCAACATAACGAAATCGACCGCCCACACGGCCAGCGCCACCCCGCCGCAAAGGGTCAGAAAGGTAATCGCATCGCTCCACGCGGCGCTGCAGCCGTGGTCGACGAGCCACTGCCAAAGGTCTTCGACCACCCAAAAGTATCGACTCTCGACCGGCGCCCCGATCCGATGCAACGGAACGGCCCTAAGCGAATCGGCGACGCTCGACGACGACGGATCACCGGCCAACACGGCCTGAAACTGAACTAAGAGACTCCACATATAAAATAATCCAAATCTATCATACTGTTAATCGTATACCCTGTATTTGGCTACTGTATGGAACTGTTCTCACTAACTTCGCTTCGCTCGTTTTGCCTGACGGTTTCCTCGTGCTACCTCGCCAAAGCTCGCAAGCGGCTTTGGCGAGGTAGCACGAGGAAACCGAAGGTAAACTTTCGGGAATGCTTGCGCATTCCATGGGCTGCCGTAGTCAAGAACGCTGAAAGCCCTGACAAAACCAGCCGAACGGCAATATTTCGCATCGCATGAGATCGCCTGTCGGAGCCGCCGAACAGCGTGCTCTTCACGAGTCGCATACAGAAGCCGCGACGACATAGCGTTCGATATGCCCCGTCGTCGCATACAGCTCCTCCCACGACGCCCCGTCCGGCACCTCGCCGAATGCCACGCAGGCCATATCACCCTTGCGCATCAGGTATTCGCCTGCCATGGCTCCGGTCAGTGCGGCCAACAGTTCCGAGACCGCCGGATTGTGCCCCACGACCATCGCGCAGTCCACCTCGTCCGGCAGCGAGCGGACCGCCGCGTCGAGGTAATCGTTCGCCCCGCCGGCATACAGCTCTCCGACCGTCGACAACGCTACTCCGCCGAACTCCTCGGCCAGAATCTCCGCCGTCTGACGCGCCCGCGGCGCCGCACTGGCCACGATCCGTTCCGGCGACACCGTATCCGGTCGCGCCGCCAACCACTCCGCCACGCGCCGCACCTCCTCTTCGCCACTTCTCGTCAGTTGCCGCGCCACGTCGCTCCCTGCCTCGAACGCCGATTGTGCCGCACCGTGTCGTACGATATAAAACCTTTTCATCACTCTGCCAACAATCGTTTCAACTCCGCGCCGAGCATTTCAGCCAGCCGTTCCCGTCCCGGGAAGCCCTTCAAGAGGAAGCAGACTTTGCCGTTCGGTCCGAGGATGACAAAGGCCGGGTATCCGTTCAACCCGAACGCCGCCGCCAACCGCTCGTCGATCGAAAGCACCGGATATGAAATCCCCTTGGTTCGTGCATACTCCACCACCGCCTCCCGCTTGTCGACCGGGTCGAGCATCAGGAACTGCACCCGTTCGTCCCCGGCGAAGCTCCGCGCCACGGAATCGAAGACCGGCAACGCCAGCTGGCAAAACCCGCACCCCTTATAGCTGAAATCCATCGCCACGAACCGCCCGCGCAAAGTCGAATCCGAAAAGATCCGCCCCGGCCAGCGCCCCAGAACATCCGCCCCGGCGTTCCACGCCACGAAGCTCGAATCCCCCACCTCGGCCAGCTCGACCCGTTTTTTGAGCGGCAGCCCCGGCGACCGGAATACCGAGTCGTTCAACGGCACCCCGAGTTGGAAATCGTCGATCCGCTGTTCGATCAGTTGATCGGTGGTCGTCTTGCCGCGCTGTCTCCGTTCGAGACGGCTCCGCTGGTAGACCGGCAGAGCTGTCCGCCGGTCGAAAGCGAAAAGTTCGCTCCTCCGAAACCAGACCCGAAACTGCGGCAGCGTGTCGCACTTCTCGTTGCGCACCACCCGACACCGCCGTCCGTCGATCACCGTATCGCCGTCCAGCCACACTCGGCCCACATCGTTAAATCGCCCTTTCATATGCTGTCGAAACGCCGAGTCCGACATCGCGAGCGATGCCCGCAACATCCCGATCCGATCGTGCCACTCGTTCAGAAAGAGCAACGAGTGTTTGGCCGACTCTGCCGGCATCACCTCCATCACTCTCTCTCCCGCCTCGACCGCATACTCCGCCTCGCCGTTATAGATGATCCGAAAATTCCTCGCGTCCCGATCGACAAACTCCGCCGCAAACCAATAACCGCAAACCGTGTCGCTCGGCACCCTCCGATACCGCACGCTGTCGATTCGGATTTGCGTAACGGCTTCGGTCGGGTCCATCGCGGCGCTGAACATCAGCCGCCCGCACCCGGTAGCGGTTTCGACCGCCTCCTGAGCCGCCAACGAACGTTCCAACCAACGAAGAGCTTCCCGACGCTCCTGCTCTGCCCGGCGATTCTGGGCCCATACGTTGACGCTGCTCAATAACGCAACTCCTACTAAAAGCAGTTGTCTCATAATAATACTAATTTCTCCGGTTAAAGGTACTGCTTTTTTGAGAACTCTGTTCTTTAGCTACGTTCTGGTATTGGGATCTGCTGTTGACGACCCGATCCGTGATGTAGACCGTGAAGATCGGGAGCATCATGACGCCCGCCGCAGCGAGAAAAACCGACAGAATTTTTCCGACGGGCGTAACGGCCGTGATGTCCGAGCCGACCGTAGTGAGGTCCATGCAGGCCCACCAGAGGGCGTCCCAGTAGACGGCGACCGCTTTGTTGACGCCCCGTTCGGCGACGAAAAAGATGAGGCTCGTGAAGTAGGTAACCGCCACCAGGATCGACAGGTAGGAGACCATCAGACTCGTCGCGCTGCGCCGCGTGAACCACTCGGTGATCATCACCAGCCCGTAGCCGCCGCGCAACAGCGGAACGAAGCCCAGCAGGTAGTGGATCTCGTGCGGGATCTCGACCTGCGTGTAGTGGATGATATTCAGGTAGGGGATCGAGAAGAGCAGCAACAGGATATTGCGCAACGCGAACCTTCCCTTTTGCGGCGCGATGATCCACCGAACCGCGAAGTCGAGGATAAAAACAGAACAAACCGCCAGCTGGATCCCCAGCGTCATCGGACTGTCGGGCCGGTAGCGACCCACCGTCAGAATATCGTACGACAGAGAGGCGATGATGGCCAACGAGCCCAGCAAAACCAGCACATTCAACCCGTCGATCACCCGACGGTCGATCTTCCCTATACTTATCGCTTTCATGGTCCATCCTGGTTTATCCGGTTCCTACCCCCCACCCCCAAAACAGTGACGCCCCGCCTCCGCAAAGGCCATTTACAAAATTATTTACGTAACAATGTGGTT
>JAIDFC010000294.1 GCA_029054535.1 Rikenella sp.
CTATTGGTCAGGTCTTGATCCTCAATATAAATCTCTACGTAGTCTCCATTCGATAATGTATATCGACCGATAATATAAGGGTAAAGATGTTCCGGCGGTCGGACTATCCCTGCCTCTTCATAGTCGGCCAAACGGGTATAAACCGCATTGTATTTATTTTCGATCATGCGTTTGCAAAAATCCGTCAACGGCTTGGTCTCCCCCATCCGAGCCACCGGCGGAAACATAATCGAGACGAAACCGATCGGACCGCCCGCTTCGTTCATGCAAAAGGATATCTTACAATCAGCATAGCCCGCAAACGTAGCTTTCGGTGTAAAAACTTGTTGTATACTTGGATCTTTATTGTATTCATACGCCTGAAAACCCTTCTTGCGAATTTGCTGCAATACCTGCGCTCTCGACGACTCGAGCGATATTCCCCACACACTGTCCAGAGCTTGTTTTCGACTGTCGGCCCCCTCGTATTGTGATATAATGGCAAAAGAGGCTGCAATCGACATAAATAATGAACGTGCCGAAGTCAGGTCCGCCCCCATCCCCATGGGAGCCATCCCGCACAACTGAATCACTTTGTTTTTATAACAGAGCATAAACGTCCATTGCATCGCCCTCCCGGACATATCCAATATCGCTCCGTCCATCGTCTGGGTAATCAGCAGCACTGGTAATCTGTCAATAACATACCCCTTCTGGACGCTCAACACTTTGATGTTAGAGGCCCCATACTCGATGCTATTGGAGATTTGCTGCAGAAACTCTTTCAACTCATCTTCCGACTTCGTCATCCACTCCTGCTGCATAGCCTTGATTTCATACTCAGAATCAAACTCCAGCACAGAGACCGCCACCCCAAAACCCGTTACTGTATCCACTACATTTTTCTTTATATGCGGTCGGAGAGGCGACAGTTCTTGCATGTTCTCCGGATACAGAAAGGCAAACGAAAGGTCTCGGCTTTCATAGAGACATTTTGTTCGGGAACTCTGCGCCCGCGCGACCGAAGTGCCGTACAGCAGCACCAAAAGCAAAATCAGTATCGTTCGTTTCATTCCTTAATTGCCGATTAGAAAGATAAAAATCCGTGGAAATCACAAATCGTTCCATCGTTGTTTCTGTCGTATCCGCCACAGTGAATCACATCGATAATAAATGCTAATACCATTATGATCTTGATGCATTTTCATTCCAATAAAATCTCCATTGAAGAAATTAACATACTCAACCGGATCGTCCACATATCTCGCCAGGCAACTAAAATAATATTCACGGGGAGAATTGTTGTAAAATTTTTCTTTTGTAGATTCAGAGAGGCGATCCCAGTGGTTTTTTATTACTGGAAAATATTTCAGCAAGATTGCCTCTTTCATGTCGGCACATTCGTTCTCCGATATATTGTCAATATCAGCCGATCCACCATTCAAACGATTGTTAGTAAACCAAAATACAATAAATGAATCTGGATAACCTGCAAAGTAACAATTCTCGTACATTAAACTTTCTTTATCCTCTTCACACAACTTTCCATTTTGACTATTCCGCATTCGCAGTTTGACAGTCTCTTTTGAGGTTCCAAACTTAAATCCAAAAAAGCCCTCTAATTTCTGTTGGGCGAAGCCAACGATCAAACCTCCCCACAAAATCACCAAAAATAGGAATACACGCTTCATCATATCATTCATTTAATTCGAGTCCTTCGTCCGTTGTTTTCATACAGGCTGCAATCGCCGAAGCAACAACGATCAAAGAGGCGATTGCAACCTCCCACCACGAGCCTGTTATCAGAGAGAGCGTGATACTCACACCGATAAGTACCGCTAATACAACTGTCAATACAATCGAAGTTATTTTCTTATAAGCCGGAGCCGCATATACTCCGGCATAGACAAATACAAACCCGAAAACCGCATTCGCAAAGATGAAACTCACCAAACTTTGCCAGGACAAAGCACCCCCGGACAACATTCCGTCTCCAACCAGATAACGGGCATGACCATTCAACAACATGGACAACAATTTAACCGCGACATATCCCAGCAGAGAACCCGCTATGGCTACCGGCAAAACGGCAATCCAACGTAAAATCTTTACCATAAAACTTACCAACCCTGTTTAGAGTACATTTTTAACCGACAGCACGTTTTCCACCACGAATAACTTGCGGATAGCAGCAATCGGCAATTCGATATCGTCGTAATGAGAGTTCTCGCTGCGCAGAACCACCATCTCTTTCGGCCGCTCCGGATGCTTGCGAATGTATTTCAACAACCGATAGTCGCTCGTAACGACCACATAGGCCTGGCCGTACACGAAATAGTCCCACGTTTCGATCTCGCGTACCACAATCCGATCGCCGCTATTGATCCGCGGCGACATGCTATCGCCCGAGGCTTCGATGATATGCGAAGCGTGATTGATTCCCGGCAAATTCACATACCCAACAATACGCTCATTGGTGAAAGCCAAATCCCTTCCCTCCGTCCCACAAACCACATCAATATCATAAACCGGAGTCCCCTCCCTCTGCTTCGCAACCATCGGTTTATCCTGAAACATCTCACCCTCGCCCACGAGAAGCCACCCGGCATTACTCCACTCTTTATTTGCTAATATTTTGCCAATATATTCATTCGGCATCGGCCTATCCCCCTTTTCAATCTGCGAGATAAAAGATTGGCCGACCCCTAGATATTTTGCAAGCTCCGATTGGGTAATATTATTTTCCAACCTAAATTGCTTCAAATCAATCATATACAAAATTAATTAACAACATGAGTAAATTTTATCAGCATTATATTTGCATATTGCTAATAATGCTAATATCTTTGCCACGTAATCACCAACGCACGAAACAAACTTAACAAAAAAACAGAGGATAAACAAGCCGAAATACGGCATCCGATCCTCCTCGAAAACACACAAAAACCTACGACTATGACACCATTCAAACCCGTCCGCCCGACGATTCGGGAGCTGCAGATCGGCGACTCGGTCGAGTTTCCCATCGAACAGCAAGGCAGCGTCCGCACGGCCGCCTACGAGCTCGGAAAACGACTCCGGCGAAAGTTCGTTACCGCCACCGTCGACGACGACACCTATCGGGTTACCCGTACCGCCTGAACCAACCGAACAACTCTACTCAAACTAAAAAAAACGATTCCAACCATGGCCTACCAGAAAGAGTGGCTCACCGGAGCCGAAGTGATCCGCGAATACCAAATCAAGGAACGCACCTTCTACTTCCACCGACAGCTCGGATACATCAAATACAAACTACGCCGCAATCGTCCGGTCTACTCCCGCAAGGAGATCGAACAGTACCTCTCCCCCACCTCACGCTAACCCGCCGAACCACGATGAACGACACCCTTATTTACCTGCTGATCGCCCTGGGGATCGCCTCCTTTTGTGCCGGCACGCTCTGGGACCTGACCCGGGGCCATCGCAAGTTGCGTGAAGCCGAGCATGAAGCCCGGCGCATGAACCACACGCAAAAATTCGACCGATGAACGCTGGTGGATTGACCCTGATGTGGCCGAATCGCGAGCAGCAGCTCGCCGAATACCTCGGCCCTTACGAAATGCCCTTCGAAGAGATGAGACCGGTCGTGGACTACTGCCCGCTGTGCGGCGAAGAAATCTGCTTCGGCCAGCATGCAATCGAGGGGCCGAACGGCTATCTGCTCCACTCCCGGTGCTACGAGGCTGAGCTACACAATGCGGTCGAATGGGACGTGGATGTCAGCGACACGCGGGGCGAGTGGCTCTCCGACGCCATCTCGGAAGCGATCATCGCCCGCGGCGAACTGTACGACACCGACAAGTTTCCACAGCTATGGAAATAGCCTCCCGAAACCTCGGATAGCGACGAAAAGACAATCAACATCATACAAAAGATACAGAGATGGAAGAGTATCAAATTATGCAGGTCGAGGCACAGGAGATTCCGGTGCTCGACGCGCAGGAACGGGCGAATGTCGATTCGCAGGTGGCCACGGCCAAGCGATACCCGCGCGACCTGAAACGAGCGATGAACAATGCGATCGCCATCGTAACGACCGATCTGAGTACGGCCCAAAGCTGCGGATATGCGCTGCCCCGGGGGAACAAACCGATCACGGGGCCGTCGGTGCATCTGGCCAAAATCGTGGCTCAGCAGTACGGAAACATCCGGGCCGAGGCGAAGGTGGTGCAGATCACCCACTCGCAGGTGGTCTCGCGCGGCACGGCGTGGGATCTGGAGAACAACTATGCGGTGGCTTTCGAGGTGCGGCGGTCGATCGTCGGGAAAACCGGACAACGCTACACGGAGGACATGATTACGGTAACCGGAAATGCAGCCAACGCGATCGCCTATCGGAACGCGGTGCTTTCGGTGATCCCGAAGGCCATTACCGATGCAGCCTATACCGCCGCACAACGGATGATTACGGGGGACATCACGGATGAGGAGAAGCTGATCGCCAAACGCAAGAAGGTGTTCGACGGGTTCCGGGACACGTACGGAATCACGGAAGAGGAGGTACTGAGGCTGGTCGGAAAGGAGACGGTCAACCAGATCAAGGCTGACCAGTTGGCTGTCCTGATCGGAATCGCGCAGTCGCTAGCCGACGGAGACACGTCGGTCGCAGAGCTGATGAAGCCGTTCCGATCGATGGCCGATGAGGTGAAAACTGTCCTCGACCGGGGCGAAAAAACTCCCGAACGGGCATGATCCGACAAGGGACACCGGAATGGCTCCGGCAGCGGATCGGGTACTTCACCAGCAGCGAGGTCGGGAAGCTGCTGGTGAAGGCCAAAGCGCCGGACAAGATCTTCGGCGCGACGGCAGAGGCCTACATCCTGGAGGTGGCGGCCGAACGGGATCTGGATGCCCGATTCCTCGACATCGAGAGCGGGGCGTTCGGACTCTACTTAGAACGGGTCGAAGCGAAATCCCGGGCGATGCGTTGGGGAAACGAGATGGAGGAGACGGCCCGCAAAGTCTATGCCGAACGCACAGGATACGAGGTGGAGGAGGCGGAGTTCATCATCTGCAACAACTACTACGGCGACAGCTCGGACGGCACGTGCCGAGACCGCTCCACGGGCGAGATTGTCGGGGTGCTGGAGATCAAATGTCCGGCGCCGGCCACGCACAAGGCGTACCGCCAGCTCGCCACGCCGGAGGGACTGAGACGGGCCAACCTGGGATACTACTGTCAGTGCCAGATGCACCTGGTAGCGCACGGGGTCGAGTGGTGCGATTTCGTCTCGTTCGACCCGATGTGTCGCGAACCGATCCACATCCTGCGCATCCCGAGAGACGATAAATTCATCGAGGAGATCACGACCCGAATCGAACTGGCTAACCAATACATCGAATCGCTCCAATGAACAACACACCTGAACAACTCCGGGCGGAGGCGGAACGGATACAGGCCTACTTGGAGATCACTGCCTCGGACGACCCGAACGAGCTGGTGGCCCGACTCTCGGACCTGAATGTCTACCTGGCGCGAACGGGGAGGATGCTGGCCGAAGCCTCCTGCATCCGAGACCGGGCGGTGGCGGCGGTCTATGCCTCGCGGGCCGAGGTGATCGAACGGATGCCGGCGACGGTGGCGCGACGGTTCGTCGATTCTCAAACGGCGGACGAAAACGAGCTGGTCGTCTGGCTCGACCGGCTCAACCGAACCTGCACCCACCAGTCAGAGAATCTCCGAACGCAGATATCGTTCGCTAAACAACAACTCGAACTAACCCGGAAGGGGTACTAATCGAAAATGGGAAACTTTTTTTCACATGACAGCAACGCACGAAACTCCGACAAGTTGATACCGCTCCGAGCCAAAATGGGGGCGGAAGGGTACGGGATCTATTTCATGATTCTGGAACGTCTGCGAGAAGAGCCGGATTATACGAGTGTCAAAGATTACAATATGTTAGCCTTTGACCTTCGTGTCGATGCCGCCAAAGTAAAGGCGGTGGTCGAACTCTTCGGGTTATTTTCTTTTACCGACGACGGTAAGCGATTCTACTCCGAGGGGTTTCTGAAGCGGATGCAAATCAAGGACGAGAAGAGTGAAAAGGCCCGAGAAGCGGCACGTAAGAGATGGGGGAATCGGGATGGTTCGATTGCGGACGGACTGCGGTCGGAATGCGAACGCAATGCGAATGCAATGCAAACGAAAGCCGAAACCGATGCTATAAAAGAAAAGGAAAGTAAAGAAAATAATATCCCCCCTTTATCCCCCCTTGGGGGAAACGAGGATGATAAACCGAGTTGTCGATCTTCTCCTTCCGTCTCTGTGGGAAAAAGAAAAAGTTGCGCCAAAAAGAAAGATCCGCTCGACCTCTCGTTCGTCGAACCTGCGTTCCAACCGATCATGGCGGATTGGCTTGCCTACAAGTCCGAACGCGGACAGACCTACAGACAGCAAGGGGCGAGAACCTGCTACGCACGACTGATGACCCTATCCGACAAGAACCCGCAACTGGCCCGCCGAATTGTCGACCAGTCGATGGCCAACAATTGGGCCGGATTGTTCAACCTCAAAACAAACGCTCATGACACCGGAACAGCTGACCGACGTACTATCCCGCATCAACCTGTCTACCGCAGCGACGACGATTTTTAGGGTCGAACACCCCGAGGCGCAAGTGAGACAGGTACTTGAGCGGTGTTACGCCGTGGAGGTGGCCGAGAGGCGCGGAAAGTTTCAGGCAACGCCCGAAATCGACCGAATGATCTCTACGACCAGCCGATGGCTCTGCTCCGAACGGAAGAAACCGGGATTGATGCTCTGCGGGGCGTGCGGCAACGGCAAAACGACTCTCGCACGGGCTATTCGGAGACTGATCGCAGCCCTGTACAACGGTCGCAACGTCTGGACGATGACGGCGTCGGAGGCAGCGACCATGCAGCTCGAAGACCCGACGCGATTTGAAAACTTCAAAACGGCGACCCAAATTTTCATCGACGACTTGGGAACCGAGCCGGTCGAGGTCAAGGATTACGGAACAGTGAAGATGCCGCTTGTCGAGATCCTTTTTCATCGCTACGAGGCACAAAAGTTCACCCTACTCACCACAAATGAGGACGATGCGAGCCTTCAACGCAAGTACGGCACCCGGATCGCCGATCGACTCAACGAAATGTTCAATCGCCTCGCTTTCGAGGCGCAAAGCTTCAGGAAATGATGAATGACAAGAAACTAATATTGGACGCCTGTTGCGGAGCGCGGATGATGTGGTTCGATAAACAGAATCCGCGGACAATCTACATGGATTGTCGGGATTCTGAATACACATTATGCGACGGTCGGCATTTACAAGTGCATCCGGATGTCGTGGCGGATTTTCGGCAGATGCCATTCCCGGACGGTTCGTTCCGATTGGTTGTGTTCGACCCTCCTCACCTGAAGACGCTGGGCAAGAATGCTTGGATGGCGAAAAAGTACGGGCGATTGCTTCCGACGTGGAAAACCGACTTGAAAGAGGGATTCGATGAGTGTATGCGAGTTCTTGAGCCGTGTGGTATACTGATTTTCAAGTGGAATGAAGACCAAATTTCTGTCCGACAAATTCTCGATGTTATCGAGCAGCAACCCCTATTCGGACATCCGACAGGTCGTCATGGAAAAACGCACTGGATGTGCTTCATGAAATTGCCCAAAGAATGACCCACGCATCGCTGTTCTCCGGGATCGGAGGGTTCGATTTGGCTGCTGAATGGGCCGGGTGGACAAACCTATTTAACTGTGAGATCGACCCGTTTTGCAGACGGGTACTCAAATATCACTTTCCGAATGCGGAACAATACACAGACATACGCGGGACAAACTTCGCTGTTTGGAGAGGCCGGATCGACGTCCTTACAGGCGGATTTCCCTGCCAGCCCTTTTCAGTCGCAGGCAAGCGGCTCGGCACCGACGATCACCGCCACCTGTGGCCCGAAATGCTTAGAGCAATTCGCGAGATTCGCCCCCGCTGGGTCGTGGGCGAGAACGTTCGCGGAATCCTTAGT
>JAIDFC010000295.1 GCA_029054535.1 Rikenella sp.
GCATAAGCCACCACGTCGCGAATCTCATCCTGCGTATAATACCCCCCATAGAGCGTATCCCCCTCCTCGATCCGCAACAGCTCCTCGGGAATCAGCATATCCGGATTGTCCTCCCGCACCGCCATCGCCATACATTCGCGATCCTGGCCGTTGAACTTCCGCCATGCGCCCCGCTCGGTCAAGAGCGGATACTGCTTGATCTCGATCCGCCACCCCTGGTCGTCGGTCAGGTGCCAGTGGAATTTGTTGAGTTTGTAGGTCGCCATCAGGTCGATGAACTCCTTGACCTGTTGCGTGGTGTAGAAATGCCGGCTCACATCCAGATGCGCCCCCCGCCAGTCGAACCGCGGAGCGTCGATCACCGTAACGTACGGAATCCGACTGTCCCGCGCGTCGAGCGGAACCAACTGACGCAAGGTGGCGATCCCCATCGCCACCCCTTTCGGACTCGCCCCGCGGATCGAGATCCCGTCGCCGTCGACGGTCAGCATATAAGCCTCCGGATTCGGGTCGTCGAGCCCCAACCGCAAGGCGATATTCCCCTCGCGTCCCGGTTTCGCACGCTCCAACTGCAGCCCTGACGAACTCCGCAAGGCTTCGATCAAATAAGCGCCGGTGGACTCCAACGAAGAGTCGGCCGCTACGGTCATCCCGCTTTTGAGCTTGAAGGTCCCGTTCCCCTCCTGCACCGAAACGGGCTGCGGAATCAGATTGATCGCAGGCATCTCAGCCGGCTGGGTCTCGCACGAGACAAACCAAAACATCCCGCCGAAAATTCCGGCGAGAAACGTTAATCTTTTAATGGTCATGAGTTTGAGTAGTAATTTGGTTTATGGTTTTCTTGGGCTACCGTACGGAACTGTTCTCTTTGTGAACAGAAAGTACAGTACCCTCCCGTCGTCAAAGAACAATGCTGAAATACAAATTATTACGCTTTAATAAGCCGTTCGATCCGGTCCACGTATTCCAGCGAATCGTCGATCGAGAAGGCGAGTTCCGGAACGATCCGAAGCTGGTTTTTCACCCGCCGTCCTAACTCGAATCGCATCATCGAAACGTTCTCTTTCAACGTCTCGATCGTCTCCGAGGCCCGGTCATAAGGAAATACGCTCAGGAATATCTTCGCAAAGGTCAAATCCGGACTCACCCGAACCCGAGAAACGGTTACCATCGTCCCCTGAACCAGATGACGAGCCTCTTTCAACAAAATGTCGCTGATGTCTTTCTGTATCTGCCGACCCACTTTCTGCTGACGGGTCGTCTCTTCTCGTTCCATAATGTCTATTTATTATTTTTTTCTCTGTTTTTTGCGGTCGTGTTTGGCTACTGTACGGAACTGTTCACAAAAAGTACGGTACCCTCCTGTCGCTAAATACAGCTACAAGAACAAAGAACAGATTTATAAAGAGTTATAATCGACGAGGACTGTCATGCCGGGTTTGAGGTTTTCGACCGGTGCGGTCGGTCGCGCGTGGACTTCGAACGTTTTGACGTCGAATTCTCCGGAGGTTCTCGTTGCCGCCCAGGTGGCGTAGGAGGCTTCGGCCGCGATGTAGGTTACGGCGAGTTCCAGGGTGGTGTCGAGCGCCGGGAAGTAGCCGTTGAATCGGGTTCCCTGTTTGATTTTAGGGAGCATCGTCTCCTTGACGTTGAAAACCGCCCAGGCGTCCGAGAGGTCGACGATCGTGATGACCGGGAAACCCGTCCCGACCAGTTCGCCGTTCTCCGAGATCACGCTCGAAACCTCGCCGTCCACCGGCGCATACTGCCGCGTCTCGAGGATGAACGATTCTACCTCGCTCACCGCCCCTCCGGCTTGTTCCACCAAGGCCGCTGCAGCCGCTTTGTCTTCGCGCTGAGCACCCTCGACAGCCATCGTATAGGCCGCGCGGGCCGCCGTCTCGGTGGTCTGCATCGCTTTCAGCGAGGCCTGCGCTTCGTCTAACTTCTGAGCCGGTACGACCCCCTGGTCATACAGGTTTTTCACCCGCTCGTAAGTCTTGCGGGCCAGCTCCAGACCGGCCTGAGCCTTCTGCCACATCTCATAGGCCTGTTGTTTCTGCTGTTTGCGCGCCCCGGCGTCGACCTTGTCCTGCATCGCCGCAGCCGCCGAGCGGGCCGCTTCGGCCTGGGTCAGCTTGGCCAACACCTCCGGCGAGCTGATGCCGTACAGAAACTGCCCCTTCCGTACGACGTCGCCACGACGAACCGTCAAACTATCCACCCGGCCCGGCACCTTCGACGAGACTTTGTAGCTGGTGGCCTCCACCGTCCCCTGCATCACGTACGGTGCCGGACGGAGCATGAACCAGCCGATAAAAGCCACTGCCGTAATAAGCGCGATCAGAACCAGCGTTACGGTATATACTTTCGATTTCATTCTACTGATTAATTGAGTAATGTATAAATGTGTACTATTATTTACATACCTGGTCATTGGCTACTGTACGGTACCGTACCTTTTCTGAAGAAAAGGTACCCAAAAGACTTCGGGCGATACTAACGTATCGCCTGGGCTGCCGTAGTCAAGAGCCTTGGGAACTTTGCATTGGGGTGGTTGCTTTTTAACGGGCGCTGGGTTCTCTCAAACTTATTGCGCCCGCTAAAAAGTACCACCCCAAAAGTAACTTCAAAGCTATTCAACTAAGAACGGTCATGGAATGCGTAAGCATTCCCGAAAGTTTACCTTCGGTTTCCTCCTTGCGCCTCGGCCATTCAAGCGAGCTTGATGGCGCTCGGCTACTGCGTCGGTTCTTTGGTACTTTCTGTTCACAGAAAGAAACAGTACCCTCCCGTCGCTAAAGAACAGGCATTATAAATATAGTACGTTTTTATTCGTTGCCAACGGTCCGGTAGTCGGTCTGAAGCGCATAGCCGCCGTACGATTCGGTCTCTCCGGCCAGGGCCAGCAGTTGCGCCAGCGCGATGTCGAACGCCGCGGCAGCCGCCAGCCGTTCGATCTTGGCTTTCGCCAGGTTGAGCCGAGCGTCCACCACGTCCGACGAGGGGGCCATCCCTTCGCTGAAAGCCCGTTGCTTGGCGTCGAGGTACGATTCGGCGAAGGTTACCGACGCCTCCAACGCCCGCACCTCCGCGGCCGAGCTTTGCAGCTGGTTGTAGAGTTTTTCGGTCAGGGTCATCAGGTCCTCTTCCGCCTTGACCTGCATCGCTTCGACCTGGCTGACCTGTTTTTTTGCCGCCGCATGTTTGTATTCGCTGCTCAGGCCGTCGAAGATTCGGAGTTTCACCCCGGCGCCCACCATCCACCGCGGGGCGAGGTCGGTCAGCTGCCAGTCCCAGGCGTTGATCGCCCCCACGGCCGCCACCTCCGGCAGAAACGCCGCCCGGGCCGCCCGAACCCCTTCGCGAGCCAGCCGTCGGGTCAGTTCGACCTGTTTCAGCAGCGGGCTGTTCTGCTTCACCCGTTCCTGGAACCAGCCGAGAGGCCGGAGTTCGTCCACCACGAACAAGGCCGTGATCGGTACATAATCGGCCGTCTGGCTGAGCGAAGCTCCCAACGCCCGATTGACGGTCGCGATCTGTAACGCGGCGGCGGTCTGAGCCCCTTCGGCCTGCGCGAGGAACATCTCGGCGTAGAGTTTCTCGGTCGAAGCGATCATACCGTTCGCTTCGAGCTTCCGGGCGTCCTCCAGGTGGTGTCGCATCCCCTCCGTAACCTCCTCGCGCACCCGCAGCACCTGACGTGCCAGGGCCAGCCCGTAGTACCGCTCGACCACCTCGGCGAAAAGATCGGTCTGTGCCTTCCGCGCCTCCTGGTCGCTCTTTTCGATCTCTATCTTGGCGGCGTTCACCGCCGCATTGATCCGCCCCCCCATATAAATGGGCACCACGGCCGACGCCCCCACCACGGCGAACTGCTGTTTCTGAAGCGTCAGGCTGAGGTCGAGCCCCTGTATGGCCTGCACGATATGGGGCGGGAACGGGATCGGCAGCGGAAGATGACCGA
>JAIDFC010000296.1 GCA_029054535.1 Rikenella sp.
TGAGATGTCTCGTGGGCTCGGAGATGAGCATAAGAGACAGCCCCCGCCAACACCCACGGACCGAACCCCGCCTCGAGCACCCCCAGCGTGTAACCGATCAAAGCGAACGGCAATGCGAACGCCGTATGGGCAAATTTTACCAGTGAAAAGTAATCCTTTATATAAATCATATGAATTCCCTTTCAACCAACCACATAAGGATTTAAAATATCCATCAACCTCCGCACATCCCGCGACGGATCGGCCACCACCACATTCGCCTGCCCATAGTACACCTCGCGTCCCGCTAACGTCTCCGTTATATACACCAACAACTCCTCCGGCGACTTCCCCGCCACCAACGGACGCTGCGTACGAGCCATCAATAACCGATCCGTCAGCCGCTCCGGCGACAGTTTCAGATACACCGTAACCCCACTCCGATTCATCAACGCCATATTCTCACCGAAACACGGCGTCCCGCCGCCCGTCGAAACCACCGCATCCCCGCCCCGAGCAATAACCTCCTGCAAATAAACGCGTTCCAATGAGCGAAAATAGGACTCCCCGCGAACCGAAAAAATCTCCCCGATCGTCATCCCCTCCCCCTCCTCGATCGCCCGATCGAGATCGACAAACCGATATCCGAGCCGTGCCGCCAACGGCCGCCCCAACGTCGTCTTACCGCTCCCCATGAAGCCGATCAAGAAAATCAACATCTCCTCGGAAAAATATCAATTAAAACAACTCCAACTGTTTATCCTCTCCCACCGCAACCGAAGATTCATCTTCTTCGTCCGCCCCCGCCACCACACCGGCAGCAACCTCCAAAGAGACAGGTTCCGGTTCCTTGCGAAGCGGTTCGAGCCAAACCACCTCTTCCAACGTCAGGTTCGACAACCGTTTCCCCTTCGCCCGATGGCTCTTGACACCGATAAACTCGTCCGCATCCACCACCTCCGGCGACCGCCCGTTATACTTCCCGCCATACTGCAATTGAAGCGCCGGATAGCGATCGTCGTTCATCGTAACGAACTCGTTCTCAGGCTCGACGAACTGCTGCGGCCGCTGGTCGCACTGTTCCGCCTGGAACCGTTTGATGTAATGCAACCCCTGCTCCCGATCGATGTAGACCACCGTATAAATCTTCTCCGGATCGTACTTCTCGACAAAGAGCAGATTCTCCGGAAAGTGTTGCCCCAGATCGTAATTCGAGGTATAGTACTGCGCATCCTTCGTAAAGACCACCAGCCGATCGTCTCCCGAAAATTCGCCCAACAATTCGCCCCTCTCCTCCGTATTGAGGCGGTTGATATCGTGGTCGAACCAAACATTCTGCCCCCCGAGAGTCGACGCCCCCCGCTCCTTCATCACAATTTTGTGAATCGCATACCGCGAGAACAGATTCCCCTGCGACTGCCGCCCCTTGATGACCAGATCGCCGAAATTGAGGTCGGTAATCAACTTTTTGAGCCTCGGCCGCGGTTTGAAGTAGATTTTGAGGGTCTCCGCCTCGCCGTTCGGATTGACGCTCATATAGAGCACCTCGCTCCCCGCCGTCCCTTTCGTGATATCGTACTCGCGGTCGCGCGTGATCCCCTTGATCGCACACCGCTTCATCATGATCGCCCCCTTCAACCCGTCCCGATAGAGCACGTTGTAGATCGTCCGCTCGTCGTTCCGCTTGAAAACGCCGATATAGAGGATATTTTTGCTAAAAAACGCCTTCTCGGAGACCTTCGTAATGGTATATTTCCCCTGCTTGTTGAAGATAATGACGTCGTCGATGTCCGAACAGTCGCACACGAACTCCTCTTTCTTCATCCCGGCGCCGATCCCGTAGAAGCCCTCGGCCCGATTCACATACAGTTTGGCATTGGCCACCACCACTTTCGCCGCCTCGATCGTATCGAAACTCCGAAGCTCGGTCTTCCGTTCCCGCCCCTTGCCATGCTTCTTCAGGATATTTTCGTAATATGCGATCGTATAATCCGTTAGCGCCGCCAAGTGATGTTCCACTTCAGCGATTTCCTCCTCGATATTCCGAATCAGCTCCTCGGCCCGAAAAGCGTCGTACCGCGAAATCCGCTTGATCCGGATCTCCGTCAATTTGATAATATCGTCGCGCGTAACCTCCCGCCTGAGCATCGCCTTGAACGGCTCCAACTCCCGGTCGATCGTTTCGAGGACCGACTCCCAGGTCGTACACTCCTCGATCGAATTGTAAATCCGGTTTTCGATAAAAATCCGCTCCAGCGACGACATGTGCCACTCCTCGTTCAGCTCGCCGAGCCGGATTTCGAGTTCCCGTTTCAGAAGCCCTTTCGTATTCTCCACCGACCGCCGCAACATATCGCTCACTCCGATGAAGAGCGGTTTCTTGTCCTCGATCACGCAACCGTTCGGCGAGATCGACACCTCGCAATCCGTAAACGCATACAACGCGTCGATCGTCTTGTCCGGCGAGACATCCCCCGACAAGTGCACCACGATCTCGACATTGGCCGCCGTATTGTCGTCCACCCGTTTGATTTTGATCTTCCCCTTCTCGTTGGCCTTGAGTATCGAATCGATCACGGTCGAGGTACTCTTACCGTACGGAATCTCGCTGATAACCAGCGTCTTTTTATCCTGTTTCGTAATCCTCGCCCGCACCTTGACCGCTCCGCCTCGCATCCCGTCGTTATACTTCGAGCAGTCGATCAACCCGCCGGTCGGAAAATCGGGATACAACGCAAACTCCTCGCCCCTGAGGTAAGCGATCGACGCCTCCAACAGCTCGATAAAGTTGTGCGGCAGGATCTTCGACGCCAACCCCACGGCAATCCCCTCGACCCCCTGCGCCAACAGTAACGGGAACTTCACCGGCAACGTAACCGGCTCCTGATTTCGCCCGTCGTACGAGGCCATCCACTCCGTCGTCTTCGGATTGAAGACCACATCCAACGCCAGTTTCGACAACCGCGCCTCAATATACCGCGGCGCCGCCGCACTGTCCCCGGTCAGGATATTCCCCCAGTTCCCCTGGGTGTCGACCAACAGGTCCTTCTGTCCCAGCTGCACCAAAGCGTCTCCGATCGAAGCGTCCCCGTGCGGGTGGAACTGCATGGTGAACCCGATGATATTGGCCACCTTATTATACCGCCCGTCGTCCATGCGCTTCATGGCATGCAGAATTCGCCGTTGCACCGGCTTCAATCCGTCGTCCAGGTGCGGCACGGCCCGTTCCAGAATCACATACGACGCATAATCCAGAAACCAGTCCTTATACATCCCCGTCAGCCGGTGAGCCACCGCCGCTTCGGTCAACTGCGCATACTTGCCCCCCTTAGCCCCCTCCGTCGCTTCGGCTGCAACGACGAGTTCGCCGTCCGTCGTCCGGGTGTCCGTTTCGTTTTCTTCTATCTCGCTCATCTATAATCTTTTTCCGTATTCCACCTACTAAATAGCTTCAACCAAATCCTGTTCCTGCGCCCGTTCCAACTCCTCGATCAAGTCCTCCTCGATCTTCAAGTTATCGATAATGAAATCCTGTCGTTCCTGGGTATTTTTCCCCATGTAGAACTCCAACAGATCCGCGATCGGATCCCCTTTGGTCAAGCGCACTTTTTCGAGCCGGATCCCCTCGCCGATAAACTCCCGAAACTCGTCGGGCGAAATCTCGCCCAGCCCCTTGAATCGCGTAATCTCCGGATTGGTCCCCAACTGCGCGATCGCCTGCTGCCGCTCGGTCTCGGTATAGCAATACCGCGTCTCCTTCTTGTTCCGCACCCGAAACAGCGGGGTCTGCAAAATATAGAGATGCCCGCTCCGAATAATATCCGGGAAAAACTGCAAGAAAAACGTAATCAGCAACAACCGGATGTGCATCCCGTCGACATCGGCATCGGTAGCGATAATCACTTTGTTATACCGCAGGTTGTCCATATCCTCCTCGATGTTCAACGCCGCCTGCAAGAGGTTGAACTCCTCGTTCTCGTAGACGATCTTCTTGGTCAACCCGTAGGTATTCAGCGGTTTCCCCCGCAAGCTGAACACCGCCTGGGTATTGACATCCCGACTCTTGGTGATCGACCCGCTGGCCGAATCCCCCTCGGTAATGAAAATCGCACTATCCTCCGCCCGCTCGTCCTTGTCGCCCAAGTGAATCCGACAGTCCCGCAACTTCTTGTTGTGCAACGAAACTTTCTTGGCAAACTCCCGCGCTTTTTTCTGAATCCCGCTGATCGCTTTCCGCTCTTTCTCAGCCTCCTGGATCTTCTTGAGCAGAATATCCGCCGTCTCCGGATTTTTGTGCAGGTAGTTGTCGAGGTGTTCCTTCAGAAAATCGACCACGAAATTCCGCACCGTCGGCCCCTCGGGCCCCATCTCCTTCGATCCCAATTTGGTCTTGGTCTGCGACTCGAAAACCGGCTCCTCGACCTTGATGCTGATGGCCGCAATCACCGAAGTCCGGATATCCGAAGCATCGAAATCTTTCTTATAAAACTCCCGAACGGTCTTCACCACCGCCTCGCGAAAAGCCGCCTGATGCGTCCCCCCTTGCGTCGTATGCTGACCGTTCACGAACGAATAGTAGCTCTCGTTATACCCCGTCCCGTGGGTCATGGCCACTTCGATATCCTCTCCGGCCAGGTGGATCGGCGCGTAGAGAAAATCCCCCCCGACGCTCTCCGTCAACAGGTCCAACAGCCCGTTTTTCGACACATACGGCACCCCGTTGAATTTAATCACCAAACCCGCATTCAGGTAGGTGTAATTCCGGAGCATCGTTTCGATGTATTCGAAATTGTACCGATACTCCCCGAACACGGTCGTATCGGCCACGAACTGCACCCGAGTCCCGTTTTTCTCACCCGTCGCATCGGTATGCTCCCCCACTTTCCGTCCCGCCTCGAACTCGATGGTCCGCGCCTCGCCGTCCCGCGTACTGGTTATGGTAAATGTCGAAGACAACGCATTCACGGCCTTGATCCCCACCCCGTTCAGCCCCACGGACTTCTTAAAAGCCTTCGAATCGTACTTCGCTCCGGTGTTCATCTTCGAGGAGACCTCTTCCAGCTTCCCGAGCGGAATCCCGCGCCCGTAGTCGCGAATCGTTACCCGATTCTCCTCC
>JAIDFC010000297.1 GCA_029054535.1 Rikenella sp.
GCCATATATTTGTCCATCGCCGCCGTCAACGAAGGAAATTTCGGCGTCGGTGCCATGATGTCGACCGTCATCCCCGCCCCCAACGCCTCCCGCGCCGTGGCATTCCCCAACGCCGCGACGATCATCCCCTCGGGTAAGACAGAGAAAGTGTCGTGCAACGCCCGCACATCCGCCGGCCCGTAGCACGCCACCATATCGTACCGATCGATCGCAAGGTCGGACAAATCGGCCGCCACACTATGCGTAAGGATGATTTTCGAGAATTTCACGCCGGTTCTGGTCAGCAGTTGCAAAACTTCCGGCTTATAGGTATCGGAAAGCGCCACCAAGAATCGTTCGTCTTTGTGTTTGGCCACGACTTCCATCAGGTCGACGAACGTAGCTTTCCCGTAGAATATCTTCCGTTTTCGGTAGACGATATACTTCTGCAAGTAGAGCGCAATAGCCTCTGTAACGCAAAAGTATTTCATATCTTCCGGCACCGCGATCCGACAGGCTTCGCACAGTCGGAAGAAGCTGTCGATGGTTTTTCGCGAGGTGAAAATCACGGCCGTATGGGCCAATACGTCGATCCGTTGTGCCCTGAACTCCTTGGCCGTAACCTCTTCGACGGTAATGAACGGGCGGAAATCGATTTCGACTTTGTGTTTGGAAATCAGGTCCGAGAACGGCGACTTGTCGGACGCCGGAGCCGGCTGCGAAACGAGTATTCGTTTGACTTTCGATGTATTCACCATGCTTTAGTTGATCCCACTGTTCCGAACCGCCAGCGCGATAATGAAGCTCACCGGCAGAATTTCGACGATGCAAAGGTACAAAATCCATTGCAATTTAGAAAACGCCCTTAATCTGAAGTATTTATACAGGGCGGCGAAGTGATACAAAATCAGCCCGGCGAGAACGACGGTTCCCAGGGTGAAGAAACGACCGCTGATCCCGACGATAATGGCGAGCGGGGTGTAGAATACGGCGATAAAAGTCAGGTCGATTCGGTTGATGAAGGTGAGTTCGCTGAAAAGGAACTTGTCGTCGGTCAACCAACGCATCACCCGAAACGCTATGCGGCGGTACAAGGCGACCCCCAGGAAAGCACCGGCCGCGCCGAAAAACAGGTAATAACTCTCCACATCCGGCAGGTGGGTCTCCAGCCACACCATAATCAATGCTGCGCCGCTCAGCACGGCGAGTGCGATCCCGCTCCGCAGAAAGTAGGCGAAATCGGCGCCCTGACCTTCCATCAAGGTGAGTGTGTCTTCGGTGTGGCCGATATTCCGTAGACAGCTCATCATGTCGCGCCGGAAACGGTAGAGCAGGTAACAATAGAAACAGATCACCACCACCAACACGACCGAGGTTTGCCACGGTTCTGGTCCCGCATCGACGGAATGAACTTCTTCTCGTGGCCTCAGCTCTTCCGAGACGCTGGATCCCGCCCCCCACACCTCGCTCGCCGAACCGGCCGGACGCAACAGCCACGAGGTATCGGGCCGCACGACCTCGGCTCCCGAAAACATACCGCGATCCGACCAGTTCGGTTCCGTAACCCGCGACGGACCTGTGTATGGCGAGTGCAATGTCTCCATCGATGCAAAGATACGATATAATTGTATATCCATACTCGGCACGCGAACCGATCATCTCTCCCAGCAGGCCCGATTGGAATACTCGGCGGCGCTTTTTGTTTTACCCGGCTCCGGGCCTCCGCGGTTACGAACATGGCAAAATTCGAGTCGTCGGTCGCAATGGATACAATTGGATGTCGTCGGTTACAGAGAGCCACGGATGCTTTTTAAGCGTCTACTGCGACTGGATCAACCCCAATGGCAGCAGCTACCGTGCGTACGGTCTTCAGACGCGTTGCCTCCAGGAATAGGGAGAGGGGAGGCTCGGCACTCCAACCCACTCGCGTCTACTCCAACAGTCTGCCGGATGAGCCGAACCCTCCAGCCGGACTGCGTCTACCCAGACAAAGTCCTGCCGGGTCCGAAAGCGTCCCGGAGCCAGCGCGGGGAGTCTCGAACGCAGTGAGGTGCGCCCCGTCGCTGGGGGTGGCTCCGGGGCGCGCGATCTTTGATCGCGGTTCCCTTGTCCCAAAATAGGCTTGCGTTGGTTTTAGCTCGTTCTCTGTTCGAGAATAACCAAATTCCCTTGGGGGGGGGACATCCCTCTCGATAAGAATATAACTCTATCCTCTAACCCGCTCGAGCCGCATTTTGTTATTGGGAAAAAGTAGGGCGCTAAACTTGGTTCCACCGAATGGCGCCGCCCCCTGGCAATCCCCCGATTAATTGCAACAACCGCGATCTTCGATCGCTCGGCCCGCAGCCCTCCCCCGGCGGAGGGCCGGTGCCGCTCGGCACTCGAACCTACCAGCCTCTACCCTAAAGCTCCGCGGGCTGCG
>JAIDFC010000298.1 GCA_029054535.1 Rikenella sp.
TTTCGCCAAGAGCGAAACTTTTGAAATTCCTTCTTAGGCGGGCGGGCGACGGGTTTTCTCAAAAGAAACCGTGTTTGTCCGCGCGCTGGCGGAAATCTTGTTCAAAAGCGATTCACGCTTTTGAACGATTTCCTACTCCAGCAATCGCGCGCGGGATTATTCAACAGAGAAACCGTGTTTGACTGCCCTGCGCGGGCGGCGTCCGGGTGGCCCCGGCGGGACGAGCGATGCTACGCATCGCTATAACATTCTAAAAACAATTTCTGTCCGCGCGCTGGCAAAATCATTCTCGATAAACTCTTCGTTTATCGAGTGATTTTGCCCTTTAAGCGTGGCGCGCGCGGGCTTTTCCATAGAGAAACCGTGTCGGACTGCGCTCCCGCGCGGGGCCGCGTGCTCGCGGCGAGCAGGCGATACTCTGTATCGCTATAACGTTCAGCAACAAAAAAGCCCCAACAAAAAACACGGAGGGCAACGGACGGCCATCAAGAGCGTTTTAATAAAAACAAACAAAACCCGCCGGGCGCGATACTGCGTATTGCTGAAACTTGCACTGAAAACCCGGGTAACAGCCCAACAAAAGAGGCGGCGCTTCGCTAATAAATCGTTCGCAAAAAGAACTGTTCCCAGCCAACCAATGATTAAAAATAAAAAATAATAGATTATGTTTTTCAAAGAACCGGAAGAGGCGGAAGCGAATCCGTTTCGGAATTATCGTCATACGGCATCGGTCGTAGCGTTGCCTGTTTTTGTGAGCGCCCTGTTACTGCTGCTGGCATCGGTGCAGTCGGTTGCGGGCTTGTGGGTGTGGTGCGCCGTCGGAACGGCGGGAGCATGGGCGGTGCTGTGGGTCGTCGGTCGGTGGGCCGTGCGGAGGCAGCGGCGGAGGGGAAATCCGCATTGTGCGACACGGATCGGACGGCGGTATATGTTGTTGGTTTTTATCTCGACAGGACTAGGGGTGCTCGGGACCGGATGTTTAGTCGCAGGCGTATTGTGCGGCTGGATCAGACTCCGTATCGGCGTTCTGTTTCCGGCGATGGTAGCGGCCTTGACGGTGGCATTGAGCGTGGCGGGCATCGTGTGGCAGACGGTCGGGAGAAATAAATCGGAATGAAGTCTATGAAATCGCAGAAAAGAGTTGTTGTATTTACGGGTGCCGGGATGAGCGCCGACAGCGGGGTTTCGACCTTTCGAGATGCCGACGGGTTGTGGGAGAACCACCGGATCGAGGATATCTGCACCCCGGAGGCGTGGGAACGGAATCCGCAGGCGGTACTGGATTTTTATAACGCCCGTCGGGCGCAGTTGGACGAGGTGGAACCGAATGCCGGCCATCGGGCCGTGGCGGAGCTGGAACGGCATTTCGCGGAGGTGTGGGTCGTAACGCAGAACGTAGACGACCTGCACGAGCGAGCCGGGAGCCGTCGGGTGGTGCATCTGCACGGCGAGTTGCGCAAGGCGCGCAGCGAACGGGATCCGGAGCTAATCGTTCCGGCCGAGGGCCCCACGGAGTTGGGCGACCGGGCACCCGACGGGGCGCAGCTCAGGCCCCATATCGTCTTTTTCGGCGAAGCGGTTCCGGAGTACGAGCGGGCGTTGGGGATCGTTCGGGAGGCCGATCTATTTTTGGTGATCGGAACGTCGCTGGCGGTCTACCCGGCGGCCGGATTGATCTATCAGTTACGGCCGGAGGTACCAGTATGGTTGGTCGATCCGCGTCCGGCGCGGGTGGCGATTCCGAATCCGCTGACGGTGGTCGAAGCTGGGGCGGCGGAAGGGGTTCCGCCGTTGGTGGCGGAGATGGCTCGCCTCGTCCGGGACGGACAAGAGGGATGAAACGCGACGCCTCTTTTTTCCTCTTTTCGGAAAAAAGAGGCGCCTGACGCGACTGTGCCACCGACAGGATTCAAACCTGTAACTTTCTGATCCGTAGTCAGATGCTCTATTCAATTAAGCTATGATGCCAAATGGCGAATGTGAATGTGGAGTAGAGCTGATTAACAGATAGTTGCATTTGTTGGTTTTGTCGATGGATTTTTCTTTTTTGTGCTATTCTCGGCGCAGTTTACACGTTGGTTTACACAATTGTGCAAAGTCAATGTATGGGTTAATAATAGGGTTAAAAACTCGACACCATCAAGTGTCTTAGGCACCAATGATACAATTCTGCAAATCTTCAGTTATAATACCTCCAGAAAAATGTGTCACACAAAAAAGAACCCCGCCCTACAGAAGCAGAACAGGGTGGAAATGTTTTAGATGCTATTTGTCAAAATAAGCATGCGCAGATGGAGTCAATAAATGCTTTATTTTTTCATAAGAAAGCGGAACTCCGATGGTTCCCATTGCATATGATGCGATTTCATACGGCTTATAAACAAATAGGATTCCTTTAGGTAATAGTATGAAGTTCTCTGTAATAAAGTGATTACCATAGGGGAAGTCATCCAATTCGTTTCTAATCAGTCCCCCAGCGGATAATTGTTGTAGAAATCGATCAAGTTGCGATTAGTCGAGACATTCGCCGAGAGATCGGGATAACGTCCAGCAGTCAATCGCCGTGTGGATGACTCATGCAGAGCAAGCAACGGCTCCTGAAATATCCTCAACGACACAAACCGCTCTTCCGGGAGCTCCCTGTCGAAGACATAGAACATCTTCTGCCGCACGGCAGGAGGATCGACGACATAATACTTGCAGCCTCCGATATTCAGATAGACATATTCGTAAATGTCCTCCTTCGACGGCAACAGCAAAACAAGTCGATCATCCGTTCGGGCAATGCGCACCTTGTACCCCGACTGGGTCAGGAAATACATCTGCAACAGACAAGCCTCATTCCTTTTATCGTCAGGAAAGAATGCCTTCGTCATCCGTTCCAGCAACCGGACATATCCCCAGGCACAAAACCGCAGCTTATCTTGCCAGGCCAGACCTCAGCTACCATGGTAAGATACTCTTCCGCGGAGAGTTTCCGCCACGCATCGGCCACTTGATTTTCGTTCATACCGGTTAACACAAAACGATGCCGCTCCTCCAGACCTACCGTACACGGCGTCCCGTAGAACGAAAAAGCGAACGACGTCCGTACCGATAGTTCAGGTACCAGTACGAAAGGTTTCGGAGGTACGATCGGATCAACCGATGGTCCCGGCAGAATACTGTCGAACGGAATCAGGTCATTCGATGGCCCGGTATCGGGCTCTATCACCACAGGCTTCGGCGGTTCGGGCCGCGGTGGTGTCGGTTCTGCCGGCCTCGCTTTATAGCCCGGCCACGCCTGCCGCATGTATTAGGCAAATTCACGATTATAAGCCTGGAACTTCTGCTTTTCTTTGTTTTTATATACCTGAAATTCGGACAACGTCCGTTCGCGATACTTCTCGAACGACTGGGCCGACACATTTCCGGCCAACACAAACAAAAACGATACGTCTGAACATCCTTGTTGCACAGTTTGATTTCACCGTTCTTTTCTGTTCGATCCGTTTCCCGTTGCAGGAAACAGTCAATCCCCTCTATCCCGTCCGCCTTTTCTGCAAAGAGACAGGAAAGAGATGTTTCAGCCCGTTGTGTGTAGATTTCTCAAAACGTAACGAAAGCGCCGAGAGCCAACGCATCATCGCCGATCGCCATCGTCGGAACAAACGAATACGATCTGCCGTTCCCCTTGTGATCGTGTACGACCACCCGCCGGGCCCCCGGCGCCACCACAGCATCGATCAGGTTGTATACATAGAGTGCTGCCAGCGCACCGATACAGATATTGCGCCCCGTAGCAAAGTGATCCCTCTGGGTGGCATAATGACGTTTGAGATCGACACTGTGGGTTTTTACGATTTTTCGGGCATAATCAGCCCGTTGTCTTTCCGTAAAGATAATTCCGGCCGCCAGAGACGCACACCCGCCGAGGATCAGCCCCCCCTTGAGA
>JAIDFC010000299.1 GCA_029054535.1 Rikenella sp.
CTGCGCCGGCATTTGACCGATATGAACTCCGTGGAGGCGATGGAGCTGGTCAAGAAGCAGATGGAGGGGACCGTTTCGAACGAAGAGTTCCTGGCGACGATGAACAAATAGATCTTATTAGACTTGGGGCAAAACGAAGCGGGGCGCAGTTTTTTGTTAACAAAAAAACTGCGCCCCGCTCTTCATATGCGTATCCGACGCCGCATCGTGCGGAATAGGAATACTCTGTCTCTCTATTACTTATGCGAGACGACCAAAATCCGGGAGTTTTTCCAGAAAGCCTGGCCGTCGGTAATCACCAACTCGTCGACCACGTCTTTCGAATCCTTGACCAGCATGTAGCTGTTCTCCGGATGCGCGGTAACGATCCGGACCTTCGCGTGTCCGATCGGAATGCGTTCCAACGTTCGGTCGTCAGCTCGCGTGAAATCCTCCATCGACGCATTGTCGCTCACCACCCGCGTGCGACCGATAAAGCCTCGTTTATCCACGATATCTTTCCGCATCAACTCCTTGTCGCTCTCCACGATGTAATAGACCACGTGCAACTGCGCATCCTGGTCCGCCACCGTATTCTGCAATTCGGTTTTGTCGTTCTCCAGGTTGGAAACGGTATGCCCCAGAGCCTCCACTTCGACTTTCAAGGCCTTGACCTGATCGGTCAGGGCGGCCAGCTGGGCATTCTTTTGATCCACCTGCTCCTGCATCTGGGCGATCAGAGTCTGCAGCGCGTCGATCTTCACATTGGCCGCCTGCAACTTCCGGGCCGAAGCCTGCAAGCGGGCGATCGCCGTCCGGTTGCGGTCCAACAGCTCGCCGATCGCCGCCACATTCTCAGCGACCTGTTCGCGCACCGGTTTGGCCAGTTCGCCGCCGGCCGAGGTCTGGCGGACCACCAGTTTTTCGCGTTCGGCAATCTGATTGATATTGGCCGAGATCTCGCCGATGCTATTGAAAGCGTCGTTGATGATCGAATCTTTGGCCTCGATGATCCGTGTCAACGAATCTTCGGTCATCGACTGCGCCGTCCGATCCGACTGAACCGACTGAGAACCGCAGGATACAACACACGCAGCGACCGCTGCCAGGCCTAAAATCTGGATCTTTTTCATACGGAATCCATTTTGGTACGAAACAAATGTAGTAATTTTTTATCTCAAAAAACTTAACTTAGCAAAAACCACGCCAATCTTTACTAACTACCTCTTCTTCATTGGCTACACGAACCGTTAATGAAGAAGAAGTATTTTTAAAGTATCGTGTAGTATCTTTGTAATGATGGAGATTAATGAGATTATTTTTTCGCCGACAAGGAGCGGTCGGATCGTGGTCGAACGGATCGTGAGCGGTTTTGCCCGCGGAACGACCGACAACATACATTCACAGGATCTGACGACCACAGCAGGGAGTACTTCGTCGTTACCTTTGAGCGTAGGAGGGATCGCCCTCTTCGTGGCACCTGTGTACGGAGGTCGGGTTGCCGAGACCGCAATCGAACGTTTCGAGCGGGTTCGAGCCGCCGAACCGGGCCGAACTCCGGCCATCGTTGTGGTGGTATATGGCAACCGCGACTACGAAGACGCGTTGCTCGAGCTGCGAGACCTCGCCGTTCGGCAAGGATTCGTACCGCTGTCGGGCGGTGCTTTCGTGGGCGAGCATTCGTACAGCCGGCCGAAAGAGGGTATGCCGATCGCCGCAGGAAGGCCCGACGCGGCGGATTGCACCATCGCCGAGCGCTTCGGAGCGGAGTCGAGAGCCAAATGAGCGAGAGAAAAACCGGGAACTGCAGATCGGAGAGAAGGGCGAATTGTCGTTGCCCGGCAAACGGCCTTATAAAGTGAAAGGTCCGTCGACGCCGGCTACGCCGACGACCGATCCGGATCGTTGTACGGGTTGCGGTCGATGTGCGGAGGTCTGCCCGACAGACGCGGTCGCCTTAACCGAAAACGGAACGGCTGTCAGTCGAACCGAGGAGTGTATCAAGTGCTGCGCCTGTTTGAAGTACTGTCCGGCTGCGGCCCGCCGTTTCGACACGCCTTACACCGCCAAGCTGTTTCAGAATTTCAGCGTCCGACGCGAACCGGAACTTTTCTTGTAGCGATTCCGAGCTTCCGCTGTCGCGTCTTTTGGGTCGGACGTTTCCGCCCGACAACCCGCTGTTCGATGTGCCGACCGGTCGTCAGAAACGGTCGCAGAAGCATCGAAGCAATCGCCGTTGCCAGCAAAAAAACCAGCCCTATATCATTGAAATTCATAGTTTCCGAGATATTTTTCGACCGATCCGATAGCGCATGGAGTAGTCGGACGTGAAGATCGTCAGGTCGACGACATTCGGCATTCCAGCAATTATCGTGCAAGACTCGACCGTACAAGATCGTTCGGTCGATCCGAGGCCGCGAGACAAAACGCCGCCAAATTGCCAACACCCTGCCCCCGCCCTCTGAGACTCGGAATCACACTCGAAGACAACTCGAACCAACGGATTGATTTTTTCGTCGCTCCAGTTGTTCCAGATCACGACCTCGATCTCACTCGTACCCTGCGTCAACCGGGCGCAGGCATTGAGCCTTTCCCACTCGCCCGAAACCGTATCCAACCGTTCGACACTGCGGTAAATCCGGCCCGGATTCTCGGTCTGTTGCCGCCGAATCCGCCCGCTCGCGAGGGTCGCCATACAGCAAAAGACCGCCAGGCACCAGATCGTTCTCCGAATTTTCAACCTTGTCATTGCTACGAAATACTCCTTAAAGACCGATATGCGATGGTTTCAGATACGATATACCCATCGGATATTTTCGAATAAGTTTTACAGTTATCATATATGATAACCTTTATGCAAAGATAAAGAAAAAACTTTGTTATCAAATATGATAACAGGGGGATGGACGACATTTTGTACCGGATAGGACGGCGGATCGTGCAGCTGAGAACCGAACGAGGGATCAGCCAGCAAGATCTTGCGGCTCGGTGCAATTTCGAGAAGTCGAACATGAGCCGGATCGAGTACGGGCGCAGCAATGTTACGATCGGAACGTTGTTGACGATCTCTCGGGCATTGGGTGTTCGGCTCTGCGAGCTGGTGGACGTCGAGGAGGAACGATAAACCGACCGTCTCCGATCTGCGCGCCCGGGGTAGGCAGCGCTCTCCATTTGACTACCGACTCTGCAGAGTCGGATCGCTCGTTAAACTATCTCCGACCGCGCGGGAACATTCCGGATAGAGCCTAAAACAAAACTATCAAACGGCCGAAAAACCGCAAACCACGAATCTTCGGAGAATTTTCCTACATTTGTACCCGTGTCGGGTTTCCGAGCCGGGAGTCATCCGGTCGGAAGAAAAGGGAACGCCGTGCGATTCGGCGACAATACCCGTTGCTGTGAGTCTCGGCCTGCCATGCCGCAGGCAACCGGAGCGTACACTCTCTGCCACTGATCCCCCGGTCGGGATCGGGAAGGCGTGCGCCTGGGAGACGAGTCAGAAGACCTGCCCGACACCCCGATTTAATCACTCCACAACGAGATTTACCCCTGCGGGACTACGGGGCGGAATCGAACGACCACCTGACGACCCTTGTCGTTCCGTGTTCCGTGTTCCGTTTTCCAGCCTTTCGTTTTCCGTTTCCCGCTCGCGCGCCACAACGTTATGAACCGCATCTACTGGTCATCGCTCCGCCGAATAGGGATCGCAGCCCTGTCGCTGTGCTGCTGTTCGTCGTGCATGAAGTACGGTCCGATCGACGAAGAGACCTTCGACAGCGACCGCGCCAAACGCGGTCTGTTCATCGTGAACGAAGGCAACTTCATGTACGGCAACGCCTCGCTGTCGTTCTACGATCCGACGGACCGCGCGGTCGAAAACGAAATTTTCGCCCGCGCCAACGCCCAGAAACTCGGCGACGTAGCCCAGTCGATGACCGTTCGAGGGCGAACCGGCTGGGTCGTCGTCAACAACTCCGGCGTGATTTTCGCCATCGACCTCTACACCTTTCGGGAGACCGGACGCATCACCGGCTTCACCTCGCCGCGATACATCCACTTCGTGAGCGATGAGAAAGCCTACGTAACCCAGATCTGGGACAACCGGATCTGTATCGTCGACCCTCGGAACGATCGAATCACCGGTTATATCGAGTGTCCGGAGATGTCCCCCGAAAACGGTTCGACCGAACAAATGGTACCGTACGGTCGTTACCTGTTCACGAACTGCTGGAGCGGCCACGACCGGCTGTTGGTGGTCGACACAGAGAGCGATCGGGTGTGCGAGCAGCTTCGGGTAGGTTGGCAGCCGACTTCGATAGCGATGGACCGCTACGATCGGCTGTGGGTGCTCACCGAGGGCGATCCGACCGTCGGCGAGGCGCCCGCCCTCACCCGGATCGATCCCCGGACGCGGGGGGGGGGCTCTAGGGGGTCGCGCTCGGGGGGCGCCGGCTCCAACAAAAAAAGAGGCCCGCGGGCGCCGGGGGGGGGGGTCG
>JAIDFC010000003.1 GCA_029054535.1 Rikenella sp.
GTTTGCGGACCATCTGGGAATCGGGGGCCGGGTGAAGCGGTTCGTCGGCAGCGACGGGTTGCACGAGGCCGAGTTGCTCGACGACGGTCGGATTCGGTTGCGGATGATCGACGTGGCGCGGATCGAAGTGTTGGAGGAGGGTCGGTCGTGGTTCGTGTTCACCGGTTCGCCGCACTACGTGGAGCTCGTGGACGATACGGCGGCGGTGGATGTGGCTGTGCGGGGGGCGGAGATTCGGCATCGGGAGGTTTTTGCGGCGGACGGGGGGACGAATGTCGATTTCGTACAGGTGCTGGGTCCGGGACGGATCCGCGTGCGGACTTTCGAGCGGGGGGTAGAGGCCGAGACGCTGGCCTGCGGAACCGGTGTTACGGCGGCGGCGATGGTGGTGCAGGCGATGCGGCAGCCGACGTGCTGCGACTTCGAGGTCGAGGCGATGGGCGGGAGGCTCCGAGTGGAGTTCTCGAAAACGCAGGCCGGGGGTTTCACGGAGGTTTTCCTCACGGGGCCGGCCGAACGGGTCTTCGAGGGAGAGATCGCGTTGTAGCGGATTGTAAATCAAACAGGTTTTATCTGAAATCAATGGAAAAATTCGTCATGGCCGGCGATACGCCGGTGCGCTATTCGGACGGCGGCAAAGGAACGCAGGTCGTCTTGCTGTTGCACGGCTATCTGGAGTCGATCGAGGTGTGGGAGGAGTTCGCGGGGATGCTGGGGCGGAACTATCGGGTGATCTGCGTCGACCTGCCGGGACACGGTTTCTCGGACTGGGGCGGGCGCAGCGTGATCGGGATCGACTACATGGCCGACACGGTGGCCGAGGTACTCCGGATCGCGGAGGTCGACCGCTGTACCGTGGCGGGTCATTCGATGGGGGGGTATGTGGCTCTGGCGCTGGCCGAGAACCATCCGGAACGGGTCGAGGGGCTGGTGCTCTTCCACTCCTCGCCCAACGCCGACTCGCCGGAAAAGGCGGCCAACCGTCTCCGGGAAATCGAACTGGTCGAGGCCGGGAAAAAGGAGCTGTTGGCACGGGTCAATCCCGGAAAGGGGTTTGCGGAGGCCAACCTGCGTCGCTGTGCCGACGAGATCGAGGACCTGGCCGAGCAGGTGATGCTCACCGAGGACGATGCGATCGCGGCAGTGCTCCGCGGGATGGCCGAACGGCCGGACCGGAACGAAGCCATGAGGCGGTTCGGGATCCCGGAACTGATGATCTTCGGGCGGGGGGACAACTACATCCCGGTCGCGGCGGCGCAAGCGATGATCGAGGCTCAACCTCAGGCTCGGGCGGCCTGGCTCGACAACTCGGGACACATGGGATTCGTCGAACAACCCGACGAATCGCTCGCGATTCTCTCCGACTTCCTCGCTACCATTCCCCAACAATAAAAGTACCTTTGTAGGTAGAATATGTATCAGGCGACGATAACGAACGAAGAGATCAACACATTGGCCGTGGGACGTTTTCCCGGCCGCGTATTGGTCGTGGACAGCGAGGCGACCATGCGCGAGGCCGAAGCCGTGTTGCAGGGGGCGACGCTCGTGGGGTATGACACCGAGACCCGACCTTCGTTTCAGAAAGGGTTGAAATACGGGACGGCGCTGGTGCAGATTTCGACCGCCGATACCGCTCTCTTGTTCCGCGTCAAGCAGATGCCGCTTTCGGAGACTGTTTTGGAGATGTTTTCGTCGCCGGAGGTGATCAAGGTGGGAGCGGCGATTCGGGACGATATCCGAGGGATGCGGAAAGTGGCGGAATTTCGTCCGGCCGGATTCGTAGACTTGCAGAGCGTCGTGGGGCGGTGGGGGATCGAGGAGCTGAGCGTCAAGAAAATGGCGGCTATCGTGCTGGGGATCAAAGTCTCCAAGGCGCAGCGGCTGACCAATTGGGAGGCCGTTCGGTTGACCGAGCCGCAGCAGGAGTATGCGGCGATGGATGCGTGGGTATGTCGCGAGATGTACCTCCGGCTGCGGGAGGACGATCCGCAGCGGATGGACGACGCGCTGAAAACGGTCTTGCAGCAGCAACCGGCCGAGAACGAGGTGTCGTCTCGGACGGAGAAGTCGAAAACCTCCTCCTCTTCGCGATCGTCGAGACGTTCGGGGCGGAACGGCGGATCGAGGCGGCGGCGACGCAGACCGGCGGCCTCTGACGGCGGGGCGGTAAAATCGGAAAACAAAACAGATCATGATACGACTGACACTCAAGCGGGGTAAGGAGGAATCTCTTTTGCGGCGTCATCCCTGGATTTTCTCGGGCGCGATCCATCGGGCCGACGGGACGCCGGAAGAGGGCGACGTAGTGGAGGTGTACACGGCCGGGGGCGATTTCATCGCCCGGGGACATTGCGGCATCGGGTCGATCGCCGTGCGGGTGCTGACGTTCGATCCGAACGAGGCGATCGATCGGGCGTTCTGGGAGCGGAGGATCGGCGCGGCGTATGGCGTGCGGCGGGCGTTGGGGTTGGTCGATTCGACCGACACCACCTGCTACAGGCTGGTACACGGCGAGGGAGACGGGTTGCCGGGACTGGTGATCGACATATACGGGACGACGGCTGTCGTTCAGGCTCATTCGGTGGGGATGTACCTGGCACGGGAAGAGGTTGCGGAGGCGTTGAGGGCTGTTTACGACTCCGACAACCTCACGGCCGTATACGACAAAAGTTCCGGGACGATTCCGCCGAAGAGCGGGATCGAGGCGGTGGACGGATACTTGTGGCGGGCGGATTCTGCAGCGTCGGGATCGGTCGCTGCGGCGGAAGGTTTTGTGTTGGAGGGCGGAAACCGTTTCCGGGCCAATTGGGAAGACGGGCAAAAGACGGGATTCTTTATCGACCAGCGCGAAAACCGGTCTTTGGTAGCTCGATATGCGCGGGGGAAGCGGGTGCTCAATACATTCTGTTATACGGGGGGCTTCTCGGTCTATGCCTTGCAGGGCGGAGCGACGGCGGTCGATTCGGTGGACAGCTCGGAAAAGGCGGTCCGGTTGTGTACCGAGAACATGGAACTGGCCGAGCCGGCGGTACCGCATCGCGAGATCGTGGCGGATGCGTTGGCTTTTGTGCGGGAGATGCCGGCCGAGGCGTACGATCTGGTGATTCTCGACCCGCCGGCTTTCGCCAAACACCACAAGGTGCTAGGGAATGCGTTGCAGGGTTACCGACGGCTCAATGCGGCGGCGCTGGCCAAGATGCCGGCGGGCGGGATACTCTTCACGTTCAGCTGCTCGCAGGCGGTCTCGCGCGAGCAGTTCCGGACGGCGGTCTTCAGTGCTGCGGCTTCGGCGGGACGGCGGGTCCGGATTCTGCACCAGCTCACCCAACCGGCGGACCATCCGGTGAACATCTACCACCCGGAGGGAGAATACTTGAAGGGCTTGGTGTTGTACGTCGATTGATTGTTGAGGCAGTTCGAGGGCGTTTTTTTGGGGGCTGAGCTCGTTAAAGCGGTGCGTATCATCGGACGCGTTGCGTCTTTTGCTTGGTTTTTCAGTGCCGGTTATAGCGATACGTAGTATCGCAAGCCCACCGCGGGCACGCGGGGCCCGGCCGGCCCGAGGCCAGTCTGACACGATCTTCGAGCGCGCCACGCCTAAGGAGGCGATTCAACGGTTCGGCGAGGAGCCGAATCCGAATGAATCGCCTGGCGCGCGATCCGAGAACGTTATTGGGGAGAGTATTCCGCGCGCCACGCCTAAGGAGCGAAATACGCCGTTTCAATGAGAATTGAAACGGATGAATTTCGCAGGCGCGCGGTCAGAAACTGTTTTTAGAGAACAGTCAAGCGATACGCAGTATCGCCCGCCCAGCGGGGGCACCCGCGGCCGCGCGGCCCAAGCGCGTCCAACACGGTTTCTCGGTTAGATGATCCGCGCGCGACTGCTGGGGTAGGAAATCGTTCAAAAGCGTGAATCGCTTTTGAACAGGATTTCCGCCAGCGCGCGGACAAACCCGGTTTTTGGGAGCTGCCTGCAGTGGCTTGCAGAGCAAACTCCAGTTTTCGAGTGCTGAGCGGCCTCGGGTCGGTCGCCCGGCGGAAACGCAACGAGCTCCGACGAGTTGCGGGTCCGGCCGTTGGGCGGCGGCCGTCCCGCGCGCCTGCGGCGCGGTTTGCGGCGAATCTTCGTGAATTGCCCGGCACGCAGTCGAAAATGTTTTTGGGGAGCAGCCTGCAAGGGCCGCAATCCTCGCGTTAGCGATGGAATAATTGCGGTCCGCCGCTGGGGGAGGCGGCGATCCGCGCAATCTACGATTGCGGTTTGCGTCGACTGTCGAAAGGGGAAAGGGGGATTGCCAAGGGGGCGTAGTCCCCTTGGATGCGTTTTTTGCATCCTTTTTGGGGCATACCAAAAAGGATGAGCCTCCGCGGCTCGAGCGGGTTAAAGGGAATACGCCATCTCTGCCCGAGAGGGGTATTTCCCCGGCGAAGCCTTTCGAAGCAAACTCCAGTCTTCGAGTGCCGAGCGGCACCGTCCCGCCGCTGGGGATGGCGGCGACTCGCGCGATCTACGATCGCGATTTATTGCGAGTAGTCTTTTTCGTAGTTCAAAGGCCCGGAGCCAGCGCGGGATGCTTGCAGCCCGTCGCAAGGGGTGGCT
>JAIDFC010000030.1 GCA_029054535.1 Rikenella sp.
GAGCGGAAAACGAGACTCGAACTCGCGACCCCAACCTTGGCAAGGTTGTGCTCTACCAACTGAGCTATTTCCGCAATGTTATATCTTCACCCCCCTTAATCACAAACGATCTTCCCGCTGGGAACCGGTACAAAAGTAAAACGAAATTCCGAATCTGCCAAATGTTTGGCCGATGGATATAAGAGAAACCCCGTCTGGCTGGAAGCTGGACGGGGAGTGGGGGAGAGAACCGATCGGTCTGAAACGGAGCCGATCGGGGGAGGGACCAAAGAGAAAAGAGTGAGGGCGGATTAGCGGATGTGGTTGAAACGCGGACGGCGTTTGTTCCACTCTTCGGCGCTATTCGTTGGGTTTTCGAGGGCGTCGAGCTGGGCGATACAGGTCCGGATGTCGTTTATCAACAGGTCGGCCAGGTCGATTCCGACCCCCTGACGAGCCACGATCCGCATGATGACCACATCTTCCATCGCGGCCGGCATGGTGTAGGCCGGAACCTGCCACCCCTGAATATGTAGTCGATCCGAAAGGTCGTAAAGAGTCCATTTGCGGGTCGGATCGTCCGTCAGTTTCCAGACGAAGAGCGGATTGGGCATCTCGTCGCTGAGGAACTCGAAAATACCCATCTCGCGCAGCCGGTCGCGCAGGTAGAGGCAGACGTTGATCGAGCTGGCCTGCACGTCGTGATAGCCGTTCCAACCTAACCGAATCAACTGGTAGTACTGGGCCAGGACCTGGTTCCCGGGACGCGAAAAGTTGATCGAGATGCTCGGAACTTCGGCGCCGAGGTAGTTGACCGCAAAGTTCATTTCCGAAGGGAGGTAGGATTTGTCTCGCCATACGATCCATCCGACGCCCGGGTAGACGAGGCCGAACTTATGGCCCGACGTGCTGATCGAAAGCACCCACTTCAGTTTGAAATCCCATTCGACATCCGGGTAGATGAACGGCAGAATGAAACCGCCGGTAGCGGCGTCTACGTGGATGCAGATCTCCCAACCGGTGCGGGCGTTCAGGCGGTCGATCGCCTCGTTCAGCGCTTTTACGTCGTCGTTCAGGCCGGTGATCGTAACCCCCAGGATCGGAACCACGCAGATCGTGTTCTCGTCGCACAGTTCGACGACTTGTTGCGGGTCGAGGGTGATCTGCTCGGCGGTGATCGGGACGGTGCGCATCTCGACGTCCCAGTAGATCGCGAATTTCTCCCACACCACCTGATAGCACGACGAGATGACGAAGTTCGGCCTGTCGGTCGGCTTTCCGGCCGCCCGGCGGCGTTGCTTCCAGCGGAACAGGGCCGAAAGCCCGCCCAGCATGCAAGCCTCGGACGAACCGACCGTACTGGTCCCCATGCAGTACTGTTCTCCGGTGGCTTCGGGCGAGTGCCAGAGCTTGGCCAGAATGTTGACGCAGCGGCGTTCGATTTCGGCCGTTTGCGGGTATTCGGTTTTGTCGATCATGTTTTTGTCCATCGTTTCGGTCATGATCCGGCGAGCGCTGTCGTCCATCCACGTGGTTACGAAGGTGGCCAGGTTCAGGCGGGAGTTCCCGTCGAGCATCGCTTCGTCGTGGACGATCTGGTAGGCGATGTTTTCGGCGGTTCCTTCTTGCGGCAACTCGGTTTTCGGGGCGACGCATTGTTCTTCGTTCGAACCGAAAACGGGGGTGTCGACGAGGTCTTTTTTGAGCATCGGAATCTTTTTCATAACTGCTGTTGAATTGGATGGATGGTTGAATAGTTTATCGGCCTCTCGGTTATGAGAGGATACCCGAACGCTCGCAAATTCTGTGCCAGGTTCGGCCGGAGCCTCCCGTTGCGGCTCCGGGCTTTCGCTACTACGGCTTCGGTACGTTGTATGCCGTCGGCACTTATGGGTACAATGCGACCTCGTCCGTTACGGCGGGTCCTAGCACCTACAGCTTAAATTTCCAGTACGGAGGGATCTATCCGGATAACAGCGGCGGCCGTGCGCGCGGTCTTCCGTTGCGTTGCCTCCAGGAATAGGGAGAGGACGGAGCGAAGCACGTAAATCCGACTTTCTCTCTCGGTAGGCCCGATT
>JAIDFC010000300.1 GCA_029054535.1 Rikenella sp.
CCCACCCCCGACCTCTACACTTCTAGCTTCGTCGGCAGCGTCAGACGCGCATACAGGCCGGGGGGTACGTGTCGGTGAATACGGGGGGTGTTCCGGATGCGAACGCGATTCCGATTCCGAAGAAGGATGCGGACGAATCGATGGATGCGGCGGCATGTATCGGCTGCGGGGCTTGCGTGGCGACGTGCAAGAACGGGTCGGCGATGTTGTTCGTGGCGGCTCGGGTGAGCTCGTTGGCGTTGCTGCCGCAGGGGAAAGTCGAGGCGGCAAGGCGTGCGAAGGCGATGGTGGCCAAGATGGACGAACTCGGTTTCGGTGGGTGTACCAATACGGGGGCTTGCGAAGCGGAGTGTCCGAAAGGGATTTCGATCGCACATATCGCCCGCTTGAACCGCGAATTTTTGTGCGCTAAACTGAAAGATTAGTCTTTCGGCGTCTCTTCGGAGACGAACGCTGAAGAGAAAATCGGGGCCGTTCCTGTGCTTTTCGAGCCGGAACGGCCCCATTTTTGCATAAGGGGATTCGGAATATTAATTTTACGCAAACTATTATTACCAGATCGTGTTATGAAGAGAAGATTATACCTCGGTTTATTGGCAGTTGCCGTGTTGTTCGTGGGTTGCGAGAAAGAGACCGTTCCGGTGGAACCCGAGCTTCCGGGTCTTTCGGATGGTACGATTCCGGTGATTTTCCACGTGTTGTACGAGGATTCGACCGATCCGGAACAGAATCCCTCCGCATCGGTGTTTCAGCAGCGGATCGACCAATTGAATCGGTTTTATGCTGCGACCCTTTTTCCGGATGCCGGGAGTTCGGCGGTGGATGTGAAGTTCGTCCTGGCGACTCACGATCCGACCGGCGCGGCGTTGTCCGTTCCCGGGGTCGATCGGACGCGGTATACGGGAGCTGCTAATATGAGTGCGGATCGGTTTTTGGATGTGGATCGGACTTTGACGGTGCGCGACCGGGAGATTCTGTGGGACCCGAATCAATATGTGAACGTTTGGTTATTCGGTTTCCTGGATTCTTCGGATCCCAATCAGGACGAAAGCGATGTAACGGGAGTCTCGTATCTGCCGTACTGTACGTCGGCTCATCCGTTGACGATGCTCGTTCCGTGGGATGGTGCGATTACGGCGGCGCCTTATTACATGCACGGGATTGCGCTCAACAACCATTATTTCCAGAACGACGAGGGGATGTTCACGCTTTGCCACGAGATGGGGCATTATCTGGGTTTGAAACATGCTTTCAGCGAAACGGATGGCTGTACCGATCCTGATGATGCTTCGGACGACGGGTGTAGCGATACGCCGAAGTATGATCGGGCGACTTATCAGCGAGCCTTTTACGACAATTATTTGTACGGCAAACCGATGCCTTACGATGGCACGGCTTACGAGCGTCAGTCTTGCAGCGGTCGGGTTTTTACGTCGACCAACGTGATGGACTATTTCCAGAGTTATCGGACCAATCTCACTCCGCAGCAAAAGGCTCGGATCGAACATGTGTTGGCTTACAGTCCGTGGATTCCGCGTAGCAAGACGGCTACAAAAGCGCTGCTCGAAAACTTTACGGGCGAGATTACGGATGAGCGTCCGCGCCCGGTTCTGATGTATTGATCCGGCGGAGTTGTCGGAGAGGGTCTGTAGCGGACAAAAATGTTTTTAGACCATTATAGCGAAGCTCCGCCTCTTATGTCGGGTTTTGGTTGCCGGAAGGCCCAAGCAATGCGTAGCATTGCAAGCCCACCGCGGGCACGCGGGGCCGCGCGGCCTGAGCGCGTCCGACACGGTTTCTCTTCCGGGTGGTTCCGCGCGCCACGCCTAAGGAGGCGATTCAACGGTTCGGCGTGAGCCGAATCCGAATGAATCGCCAGGCGCGCGGCCAGAAACGGTTCTTGGAACGGTATAGTGAAACGCAAGTTTCGCTCGCCCACCGCGGGCACGCGGAGCCCGCCCGGCTTGAGGGCAGTCGAACACGGTTTCTCTATTGAAAAGATCCCGCGCGCGACAGCTGGAGTAGGAAATCGTTCAAAAGCGCGAATCGCTTTTGAACAAGATTTCCGCCAGCGCGCGGCCAAACACGTTTTTGGGAAAAGCCCCGTCGCCCGCCCGCATAAGTAGGAATTTCGCTCGTTTTGCGGGAGTAAAATCGAGATGAAATTCCCGCGGACGACGGATAAAGCAAGAGAGCAAAGGTTTGGAAATCCCGCCCTGTGGGCGGTCGAGCCACCGCCACCCCGCGCGGTGGCGCACCCTTCGGGTGTTTTACTGGCAGTCTCTGTCCCAAAGGCTTCCCGCT
>JAIDFC010000301.1 GCA_029054535.1 Rikenella sp.
GCTTTTAATGAGGGCGCATAGGTTCTCTCAAACTTAATTGCGCCCTGCATTAAAAGTCCCTACCCAAAACAAAGGGACCAAGGCTCTTGACTACGGCAGCCCATGCGATACGCTAGTATCGCCCAAAGTTTTTCTGGTTCTCTTTGTTCACAAAGAGAACAGTTCCCTCCAGCACAAAGAACGGGATACAAAAAAAATGAACAGATAAAAATACAAAATAAAGATGAGAAAGATACGAATAGGGAACGGATATGACGTACACGCGTTGGAAGCGGGGTTGGCGATGTGGTTGGGAGGGATTCGGATTGAACATAATAAAGGGTTCGTGGCTCACTCGGACGGCGACGTTTTGATTCACGCCCTGTGCGACGCCTTGCTGGGGGCTTTGGGCCTGGGCGACATCGGGCTTCATTTTCCGGATAATGCACAGGAATTCAGTGGGATAGATAGCAAAATTTTGTTAAAACGGTGCATGGATCTTGTGCACAGAGAGGGATACGCGTTAGGGAATGCCGACTGTACGATTTTGGCCCAGGCGCCGAAGCTGCGCCCGTATATCGACCGGATGCGGGAGACGCTGGCACCGATTTTGGGCGTCGGTGTAGAAGATGTGTCGGTGAAAGCGACGACCACCGAGCGGCTCGGATTCACCGGTCGGGAAGAGGGGGTGGCGGTTTATGCTACGGTGCTGCTCTACGCGGAGTAGGCGCCGCGGGCTTCGAACTGCCGGATAAGATAAAGAGAGCGGGCAGCATGAGATTCGATCTCACGCCGCCCGCTTCAACTATAAAGCGAGTCTTGAAAAATCAATGACTACTTCACCGTGTTCATGTGCTGGATGAGTTCCACCACCTTATTCGAGTAACCCCATTCGTTGTCGTACCACGAAACGACTTTCACAAACCGCGGAGTCAGCTGAATCCCTGCCTTCGCATCGAAGATCGAAGTCCGTGCATCGCCCAAGAAGTCGCTCGAAACGACAGCGTCTTCGGTATACCCCAAAATGCCTTTGAGTTCGCCTTCCGACGCTTCTTTCATAGCCTGGCAGATTTCGTCGTAGGTAACGTCCTTAGCGAGGTTACAGGTCAAGTCCACCACCGACACATCCAAGGTCGGCACGCGCAACGACATCCCGGTCAGTTTCCCGTTCAACGCCGGAATGACTTTCCCTACCGCCTTGGCAGCACCGGTCGACGACGGAATGATATTCCCCGCAGCGGCACGTCCCCCGCGCCAGTCTTTCATCGACGGCCCGTCGACGGTCTTCTGCGTAGCGGTGGTCGAGTGTACGGTGGTCATCAACCCGTCGACCATCCCAAACTTGTCGTTCAGCACTTTAGCGATCGGCGCCAGACAGTTGGTCGTACAAGAAGCATTGGAGACAATGGTCTGCCCTTTGTATTCCTTGTTGTTGACCCCCATCACGAACATCGGGGTGTCGTCTTTCGACGGAGCCGACATCACGACGCGTTTCGCCCCGGCCTGGATATGTTTTTCAGCGAGTTCCTTGGTCAAGAACAGCCCGGTCGATTCAACGACATATTCGGCCCCTACTTCGTTCCATTTCAGAGCAGCCGGATCTTTCTCAGCCGTAACGCGGATAGCGTTCCCGTTCACAACGAGTTTGCCGTCCTTCACTTCGATGGTCCCTTTGAACTGCCCGTGCATGGTGTCGTATTTCAGCATATAGGCCATGTATTCCACCGGCACCAGGTCATTGATCCCGACAATCTCGATGTCGCTTTTGGTCATGGCAGCGCGGAATACCAGACGGCCGATACGGCCGAAACCGTTGATCCCTACTTTGATTTTAGACATAACGTTTGATGTTTTTATTGTGTGTATTACTTATTGGTCTGACTCCGTGTCGTTTCCGACTGCAATTTTAATCATTTTTTTAAACCCGCACAATTTTTCGCTTCGGTTTTCTGTACAAACAGCGTGTAAAAAGCCGACCGGCAGGCGATTTCAGAATCGTTCGTCCACCAGATAGCGGTTCCTCTCCGGCGCCGAGCGGTTGACCATCTCGCCCAGAAAACCCGCCAGAAAAGTCTGTACCCCCAACCCGACCGCCAACAGAGCGATATAGAACAACGGTTGATCGGTTACCGGTCGCAGCGGCAGCCCCTGCCCTTGCAACGAGAGCTTCTCGACGATCAGCCACACCGTAATGACCAGCCCCACCAGAAACATCACCGTCCCCAGCCCCCCGAAAATGTACATCGGGCGCCGCCCGAAACGCGTCATAAACAGCACCGTCAGCAAGTCGATATACCCTTTGATCATCCGCTCCCAGCCGAACTTCGAGACTCCGAACTGTCGGGCCCGATGCTGCACCGCTTTCTCGCCGATCCGCCGAAAACCCGCCTGCTTGGCCAGGATCGGGATGAAACGGTGCATCTCGCCGTAGACCTCGATCGACTTGACCACTTTCCGCCGATAAGCCTTGAGGCCGCAGTTGAAATCGTGCAGCCGGATCCCGCTGGCCCGCCGCGCCGTCCAGTTGAAGAACTTCGACGGCCAGGTCTTCCCGATCGGATCATACCGTTTCCGTTTCCAACCCGACACCAAATCATACCCCTCTTCGGTAATCATCCGATACAGCTCCGGGATCTCGTCCGGCGAGTCCTGCAAGTCGGCATCCATCGTAATGACCACCTCGCCCTGCGCGGCGTCGAACCCGCAGTACAAAGCCGGCGATTTGCCGTAGTTCCGCCGGAACCGGATCCCCCGCACCGCCTCCGGATAGCGTTCCCGAAGCCGGGTAACGACTTCCCACGATCGATCCGTCGAGCCGTCGTCCACGAAGATCGCCTCGTACGAAAAACCATGCTCCCCCATCACCCGCGCGACCCACTCCATCAGCGGACCGAGCGACTCCTCTTCGTTGTATACCGGTATGACCAGCGAAATATCCATACTACATCAGACTCTTTTATATGGTACTGTTATTTAAACACCCCGGTCTTTAGTTACGAGCGGGTACTGTTCTTTTTCTTCAGAACCGAGCAGCATACCGAGAGCAGAGGCCGCTTGCGGACTATGCCGAGGTAGCGCAAGGAAGACGTAGTCAAAAAGAACGGTTCCGTACTGTAGCCAATGATTGGGTATGTAAACCTAAAACGCCCTACGCCTAACGACCGCCGACGTAAACAGCGCCACGAAACCGCCCTGCATGACCATCGCCACCATATGCCCGACGATGACCATCCACTGGTTGTGCATCGCCCCGACCGCCTCTCCGACCTGTTCCGGAGTCATCCACCCCGCCTCGACATACGCCCGAGCGACCTGGTCGAGGATCTGTCCGAAATAGACCGGGTCGACCCCTTCGGCCATGACGAAATAGCCCATCCCGTAGACCACCCCGCTCAGCAAACAAACCAGCAGCGAGAAACCGAACGCCCGCCCATAGGTAAACCCGCCCGGATGCCTCTGGTCCGGAGGACACAACGCCGCCGCCCGTCGCCCGTAGACAACCAGCACCGCGACGATCGCCGCCAGACTCGCCATCGACAAAAGGGCGCCCAGCGTCCCCGACGCCACCCCGCGCGTCAAGTAGCGCACGACCAACACCGCCACCATCGCCACCCCGAGCACCATCCCGCCCGTGAGCAGCTCCATCCGGTATTTCCGTTTCCGTTCTTTTTCTTCCATTTCTTCCATATAGTCCCCCCAGCCTGTCAATCCGCCAGCTCCCCGCGTCCCTGCCGCACCACTTCGACCGTTCCGCTCTCGGTGCAGTCCACCACCGTCGACGCCTGCACGTCGCCCATCCCGCCGTCCACCACCGCATCGACCCCCGCGTACCGTTCGTGAATCAACTCCGGATCGGTGATATACTCGACCTCGTCCCCCACGTCGTCGGTCCGCACGGAAGCGGTAACGAGCGGCATCCCGAGCTCCCGCACGATGGCCTGCGCGATAGAGTTGTCCGGAATCCGCACCCCGACGGTCCGCCGCCCCACCATCACCCGTTCCGAAATCCGCGACGAAGCCGGCAAAATAAAGGTAAACGGCCCCGGCAGGTTATGTTTCAAGAGCCTGAAAACCAAATTATCCACCCGCGCATACTCCGCCACCTCCGCAATCTCGGCACAGACGATCGCCAGTTCGGTCGTTTTTTTGCCGCCGCGGATCGTCCGCAGCCGATCGATCGCCTTGGGCTGGTCCAGAGCGCACCCCAGCGCATAGACCGTATCGGTCGGATAGACGATCACGCCCCCGCCCCGCAAGATGTCGACCACCTGGCGAACGGTGCGCTCGTTGGGATTTTCAGGATATAACTTGATTAGCATGGAACAAAGATAGCGAAATGCGCGAAACGGAGCGCAGAAAACCTGCAAAATCACGAAGCCGCCCCCGGAAACAAAAAAGTGGGTAAGCTACTTGCATCGCACCGCTACAACCGCCTACCCTTGCTGCCTTCCGGCCCTGGGGGATTCAGCAGGAGCTGGTCGTACAAGACTTACCCACGGCGCAAAAATAAATCTTTTTCCCGATTTAGCCAACCGCCCGGCTCGATTTTCGATTTTTGGGGCTATCTTTGGCCGTTCACACACCTTGTAGCGAAGAATTATGGCAACCTCTCAACCCCGTCGGCGCCGAGCCGCCGCACAAAAACGGACCGCGTCCCGCAGCGGACGGACCATCCTCGTCGTCCTGCTGCTGATCTTGTTGTTCATCGGCGGCGCGTTCGGGTGGAAACTCTACGACTACCGGTTCGGAACGGCCATCGTGCGGAACGGAACGGTACAGGTTCCCACCGGAACCTCGTTCGAACAGCTGGGGCGGATGCTGGTCGACAGCGGCTACCTCCGGAACCTCAAAAAGTGGAACTCCTACGCGCGTTCGAACCGAGTGGCCGGAGTACGCGCCGGAAACTACGCTCTGCGCAAAGGGACCTCGTATCGTGCGGCGCTCACGACGTTCCACTACGGCCGGCAGACTCCTGTCCGGCTGACGTTCAACAACATCCGAACGATGGATCGACTGGCCGGCGTGGTCTCGAAATACATCGAGGCGGACTCGGCGACGGTTCTCCGAACGCTGACCAATCCAAAAGTCATCGCCGGCGCCGGACTCACCCGGGCGACCTTCCCGTCGCTCTTCATCCCCAACACCTACGAGGTCTATTGGACGATGACACCGGAGGAATTCGTCGACCGGATGCAGAAAGAACACGACCGCTTTTGGAACGAAGACCGGCAGGCCAAAGCTCAGAAACTGGGCTACACACCGGAACAGATCGCTACGATTGCGTCGATCGTGATCGAGGAGACCAAATTTCGGGGCGAGATGACCCAAGTGGCCGGAGTTTACATCAACCGACTGAAAGCGGGGATGCTGCTCCAGGCCGATCCGACGGTCAAATTCGCGGTGGGCGACCCGACGATCCGACGGGTGCTACACAAACACCTCGCCTACGACTCGCCGTACAACACCTACAAATACAACGGATTACCTCCGGGACCGATCTGCGTACCTTCGATTGCGGCAATCGACGCGACGCTCGACTATGCGGATCCCAAAAACGCGCACAAATACCTCTACTTCTGCGCCAAAGCGGACTTCTCGGGGCATCACGCGTTCGCACGAACGCTCCCGGAACACAACCGGAACGCAGCGGCCTATGCCGCTGAGCTCAACCGACGCGGCATCCGATAATCTCGTCTTCTTTGTATCTATTCTTTAGCGACGTGCGGGTACTGTTCTTTTTCTTCAGAAAAAGAACGGTTCGGTCTCGTAGCCAAACACAGATCAAGAAAGAATAGATTCGGTCCATCGAGTGAGGTCGACGAACTGTTCAACGGAGAGCGTTTCAGGACGGAGGGTAAAAGAGACGTGCGGCGCCGCTCGTCCTGAAGAGACCGCTTCACGCACAGCAGGGAAAGCCGAGCATAAGGAATTTCGGATCGTTTTGCGTCGTTGGTTGAAAGTCGCCTTGACGATTTTCCGGAACAACGTCTCGTCGCAGGCCAGCCGTTCGACCGCGTTCCGTCGAAGCCGAATCACCGCGCTCTGCACCTTGGGCGGCGGGTTGAACACCCCGGGCGGAACCGTAAAGAGGTACTCGATATCGTAATACGCCTGCAGCAGCACGCTCAGAATCCCATACTCCTTCCCTCCGGGCGACGCCGCGATCCGCACCGCCACCTCGCGCTGCACCATCCCCACCACCTGTGGAACGATCTCCTTGGATTCCAACACCTTAAAGAAGATCTGAGACGAGATATTGTACGGAAAATTCCCGATCACGCACACCCCGCCCCTCGTGGCATAGCGAGCCGCGAGGTCCATCTGCAAGAAATCCCCCTCGACAATCTGCAACGACGGGTAATGAATCCGCAGATAATCGACACTCTCGGCGTCGATCTCCGCCACGGTGAGCCGATCGCCGTACACCGGCAGCAAAAACTGCGTCAGCACCCCCATCCCCGGCC
>JAIDFC010000302.1 GCA_029054535.1 Rikenella sp.
CTATTAGTTTTGCGGGGGCTTGGGGCGGGTTATTTTCAGCCTTTGGGCGCGCGGCCGGAGGTGGTTTTTGAGAATGACATGGCGAGGCGTAGCCTGTTTTGTTGAGTTTTCACTTTGGGCTTTATTTTTCACTGCCGGATGGCCCAGGCAAAACGCAGTTTTGCAAGCCCGCCGCGGGGCCCCGTTGGGGCTTTTGCTGGGGTTCTCTCTGCCCTATTTGGCGGAGCCCGCCCGGCTTGAGGGCAGTCGAACACGGTTCCGTCGCCCGCCCGCCTAAGAAGGAATTTCACTCGTTTTGCGAGAGCAAAATCGAGATGAAATTCCCGCGGGCGACGGGCAAAGAATGTTTCCGGGGCTGCCGCTGGGTGAACCGCAACGAGCTCTGCCGAGTTGCGGAACTGGCCGATGGGTGGCGTTCGGCCCGCGCGCCTTGCAGGCGCGGTTTCTTGCGAGTGGCGTTAAACGGACAGCAGCCCGCGGAGTGGCCGAATGAGCGCAGCGAACTTTCGGCCCTCCGCAGGGGGAGGGCTGCGGGCCGAGCGATCTGTGATCGCGGTTTGTTGCGGGCAAATGTGTGTTCTGCAACTTGCAACCCAAAGGGTTGCCGGCCTCGTCGCCCAGGCGCTTTGCGTCTCGGGGGGATGGGCGACAGGCCGAAAGAGGCGAAACGGGGTGGCGGCGGCCCCGTCAAGGTGAGATCTCGGAGGATTCTCGCTGGCGATAGTCTTTGGAGCGATTTGGTATGTAGATCCCGCCCAGCGGGCGGTCGAGCCACCGCCACCCCGCGCGGTGGCGAGCAACTTCGTCGGTGCTCGTTGCTCTTCCCGCTGCCGGCGGCTCGGATAAAAGGAGGCGCGCGATAAAGACGTTTAGGAATTAGAACAGGCCGTCTTCGGCAGAACCATTCCGAGCAAACACCTGTTTTCGCGTGCCGAGCGGCACCGGTCGCACGCCGAGAGTGGCGGCGATCCGATACCGAATGTGTAACCATTGAAAAACAAAATACTACATATAGCAAACCAATCAACTGCATGAGACCTTATACCATCACCGGGAAGAAAGATACCCGATCGGGATTCGGCGACGCCATGACCGAGCTGGGGCGGACCAATCCGGACGTCGTGGCGTTGTGTGCCGACCTCGTGGGGTCGCTCAAACTCGGGACTTTTATTCAGGAAAATCCCGAACGGTTTTTTCAGGCCGGGATCGCCGAAGCCAATATGATCAGCGTCGGAGCCGGCTTGGCACTTGGAGGGAAAATCCCTTTCGTGAGCACGTTCGCCGCTTTTGCTACCGGACGCGTCTACGACCAGATCCGGCAGAGTGTCGCCTACTCGAACGCCAATGTGAAGATCGCCGCGTCGCACGCCGGGTTGACGCTGGGCGAAGACGGGGCGACGCACCAAATTATGGAAGACATCGGACTCATGAAGATGCTGCCGAATATGGTGGTCGTCAACCCGTGCGATTATAACCAGACCAAAGCCGCTACGCTGGCGGCGGCGGCTTACAACGGGCCGGTGTACCTGCGCTTCGGTCGGCCGGTCGAACCGATCTATACGCCGGCCGACGAACCGTTCGTGATCGGACGCGCGGTGAGGTGGAGCGAGGGGAACGATCTCACGATCTTGGCGACGGGACACCTCATGTGGCGGGCCATCCAGGCGACCGAACAGCTCGAACGGGAAGGGATCGGGGTCGATCTGCTCAATATTCACACCATCAAACCGTTGGACGACGAGGCGATTCTCGAATCGGTGCGGCGTACGGGGTGCGTGGTTACGTGCGAGGAACACATGATGAACGGCGGGCTGGGGGATAGCGTAGCGCAGCTCCTCGCTCGGAATTGTCCGGTGCCGCAGGAGTACGTGGCGGTCGACGACCGTTTCGGGGAAAGCGGAACGCCGGCGGATTTGCTGGTCAAATTCCATTTGGATGTCCCGGATATCGTCGCGGCGGCGCGGCAGGCTATCCGTCGGAAATAGTCGGTCTTGAGGTTGACTTTAATTATCCGTTCTTTGGCTGGTTTGCGAGAATTTTTGGGAGAACTGTGAGTAGCATCGGACGCGTTGCGTCTTTTACTTGGTTTTTCGCGCCTTATAGTTGCCCGCCGCGGGCACGCGAAGCCCGCCCGGCGGGGCCACCCGGACGTCGCCCGCGTAGGACAGTCCGACACGGTTTCCCGTCGCCCGCCCGCCTAAAGAGGCGATTCGACGGTTCGGCGGGGAGCCGAATCCGAATGAATCGCCTGGCGCGCGATCAGCGAACGTTGTTGGGGAAAATATTCCGCGCGCGATTGCTGAAAACCCGCGCGCCACGCCTTGAGGGCGAAATACGCCGTTTCAACGGAGAGTTGAAACGGATGAATTTCGCAGGCGCGCGGGCAAAGAAGTTTCGGAATTAAAAGGGCCGGAGCTTGCGGAGGCCCGCCGAGCGTCAGCGAGAAATAGCGGGCCTTCGCGGGGCGAAGCTCCGGCCCGCCATGGTGAGATTTTGGAGAAATTTCGCTGATGCAAGAGCCGAACCGAGATGAAATTCCCGCGTGCGACGGACGCACCGTGTCTTTTATTGGGTTTCTCTATGAAAAGGCCCCGCGCGCGACGGCTGGAGTAGGAAATCGTTCAAAAGCGTGAATTGCTTTTGAACAAGATTTCCGCCAGCGCGCGGACAAACATGGTTTTTGGAACGTTATAGCGATGCGTAGCATCGCCCGTCCCGCCGGGGCCACCCGGCCGCCGCCCGCGTAGGGCAGTCCGACACGGTTTCCCGTCGCCCGCCCGCCTAAGTAGGAATTTCAAAAGTTTCGCCCTTGGCGAAATCTTTATGAAATTC
>JAIDFC010000303.1 GCA_029054535.1 Rikenella sp.
GTAGACGATCGAAGCCTCCGCCCCCAGCCTCCGTGCCGTCCGCACGGCATCCATCGCCACATTCCCCCCTCCGACGACAACGACCCGTTCGCCCGTATAGATCGGTGTGTCGTACTGTTCGTCGTAAGCGTGCATGAGGTTCGTCCGTGTCAGGAACTCGTTGGCCGACACCACCCCATTGAGATTCTCGCCCGGAATCCCCATGAACCGCGGTAATCCCGCTCCAGAGCCGATGAAGACCGCCTCGAATCCCTCTTCGTCGAGCAGCTGGTCGACCGTAACGGTCCGCCCCACCACTACGTCTGTCTCGATCTGTACCCCCAGTCGCCGCACATTTTCGATCTCCGGCTCCACGACCCTCTCTTTCGGCAGGCGGAACTCCGGGATCCCGTACTGCAACACTCCGCCCGGCCGATGCAGCACTTCGAAGATCGTTACCGCGTACCCTAACTTGGCCAAGTCCGCCGCGCAGGCCAAACCGGCCGGTCCCGATCCGACGACGGCCACTTTGTGCCCGTTGCGGGGCGCGGGTTCGGCAAGGGTCAGACCGTGTTCCCGTCCCCAGTCCCCCACGAACCGCTCCAGCTTCCCGATCGCTACCGGTTCGCCCTTGATGCCGAGGATGCACGACCCTTCGCACTGGGTCTCCTGCGGGCAGACGCGGCCGCAGACCGACGGCAGCAGCGAATCCTGCGCGATCACTCGAGCGGCAGCCGCCACGTCGCCCTCGACGATACAATGGATGAAATCCGGTATCTTGACCGAAACCGGACATGCCTCCACACACCGCGGCTTCTTGCAGCCGAGGCACCGCGTCGCCTCCAACGAGGCCTCCTCCAAATCGTATCCGTAGCAAACCTCTTCAAAGTTCGAGGCGCGTGCTGTCGGATCTTGTTCCCGTACGGGTACTCTGGGTATTTTGTTCGCCATGATAGAACGTTCTCTTTAATATTTTCCGTAAAAAACTACAACCCGATATTGCACTGATGACCGGCCAGTCGTTCGGCTTCGATCGCCCGCCGCCGTTCTTCGATCGTGCGATACATCCCTTGTCGCCGCATCGCTTCGTCGAAGTCGACTTGATGGGCGTCGAACTCGGGCCCTTCGACACAGGCAAACCGAATCCGGCCCCCCACCGTTACGCGGCACGCGCCGCACATTCCGGTCCCGTCGACCATCAGGGTATTGAGGCTCACGATGGTCGGAATCCCCAGCTCTTTCGTGGTCAACGCCACGAATTTCATCATAATCATCGGACCGATCGCCACCACGCAGTCGTAATGTTTTCCTCGATCGACGACGAGCTCTCGGAGCAGGTTGGTAACCAGCCCCTTGTATCCTTTCGATCCGTCGTCGGTCGCGATATGCACGTGCGGGGTCAAAGCCCGGAACTCCTCTTCGAACAGGATCAAACTCTCGTTCTTCGCGCCGATGATCACATCGGCCTGCACGCCGTGTTCAGCCAGCCACTTGACTTGCGGATAGACCGGCGCCGCTCCCAATCCGCCGGCGACGAACATGAATTTCGTCTTCGCCAGTCGTTCCGGTGTGTAGTGGATGAACTCCGACGGATGTCCGAGCGGACCCACGAAGTCGGCGAAACTATCCCCCTCTTCCAGGGCGACGATTCGCATCGTAGAAGCTCCGATGGCCTGGATGACGACGGTTACGGTGCCTCGGTCGGTGTCGTAGTCGCAGATGGTCAGCGGAATCCGTTCGCCTCGCTCGTCGACGATCACGATCAGGAACTGTCCGGGCTGGGCCGCGCGCGCCAACCGCGGCGCTTCGACTTCCATCAGGTAAATGGAAGGTGCCAACTGGCTCTTCTTCAGAATCTTGAACATGTGTATGGTCTCTCTCGTTGATATTTCTCGATCGGTCGTTTTCGCCGGGCCTCCCCTCCGGGAGGAGGCGAAAATACAAAGGTACGAAGTTTAGGCGGGATCTGACGAGGGTTCGGGCGGGATTGTTGATTTCTTGACCGATTCGTGAAATTTTGTTAAAGCGATCGGTTTCTCCTCTTGGCCGGTTCGCGTGTTTTTGCGACTTGCTCTGCCGAGCGGCCTTTTACCCGGCTCCGGGCTACCGCGCCGGCGGTTCCGGTGCGTTGTGGGGCGTCGGCAGCTACGGGTACAGCTGGTCGTCGGACACCTCGGACAGCAATGGCTACTACCTGGACTTCAATTACAGCCGGATCGTCCCGAATTACCTCTTCTACCGTGCGTACGGTTTTCAGTTGCGTTGCCTCCAGGAATAGGGAGAGGGTGGCGGCGACTTGCGCGCCTGTGGTTGCGGTTCGTTGCGATTAGCTGGGAGGATTGTCAAGGGGGTCGTAGCCTGCGAGGAATCGCAACCATCGCGAGAGCGATGAATAAAGTTGCGGGCCTCGCTGGGCGAGGCTACGGCCCGCGCGCCCGTAGGGCGCGGTTGTTGTGTATAGGGAAAGGCCGGAGCCGAGGCGGGATGCTTGCAGCCCGTCGCTTGGGGTGGCTCCGGGCTGTCATGGGGAGATCGAGGCGAAAGTCGACTTGCCCGTCAGGCCCGGAACCGGCAGGTCGTTATTGAGGCAGCCACAGCCCGGTTGGAGTGCCCAGCGGCATCTCTCCCTATTCCTGGAGGCAACGCAACTGAATGCCGTATGCACGGTATTCAAGATAATTCGGATGGATCTCGTTGTAACTGAGGTCCAGGTAGTGGGCATTGGTGCTACCCGTGGGAATCGTCGATGACCAACTATATCCATCGCGGCCAACGCTACGCAACGTACCGGAGTCGTTGCGGCGGTAGCCCGGAGCCGGGGTTACCAGGCGTTTTATCGACCATTCGGGCATAGCCTGCCGGGCGAGAAAGTGCCGAGCGGCATCATTGCTTCCCCATCCTCGTGGTCAGCGGGAGGCTCCCCTGGAACCCCGCGATTACTCCCGAACGCAACGGATCGAAAAACCATGAGCGCGATAACCGTAAGCCGTACGAATCGACTCGATCCACGAGGACGCGAAACAAAAACGATAAGTCGAACTTTCCTCATTCAAACTGCTACTCCAGGCATAGCCATAGGTGCCGCATTCGTTCAACAAACTGTTATGTCCATAACGGACCCCGTTGGCCGGATACCAGACTGCCGGCGAAACATGCGACCAAAATCTTCCCGGGGAATCCGGCAACCAAGTACTGTTTTCCATCGAGAATGACGACCACAGACCCAACTGATCTTCGCCGCTCTTCGGCACCCGCCAACCCGGCGGACAGGGATCGAACAATGTCTTGACCTCGTCTTGCCACAGCGAGTTATTTTTTGGTGCGGTCCAGTCGTAGGCCGCTGACGCAAAATAGAAGCTCCCCGGGTTGCGGATCGCGGAAAAAGCCCAATAAAGAGCGGGAGGGTAAGATAAAGGTTATCGCAATACGCAGTTCTTTTCGTTGTATCAAAGAAAAAACCGTCTTTTCTCGACATAGGAGTCGAGAAAAGACGGTTTGCCGAATCAAGCGGTTGCTGAACAAAACAGCTTCCGAGCGATTATTTCTCGCAACTCATCTTGATATAAGTGTGGTGCGGGCCGAACCGCTCGAAAGCCGCCCGATCCAGCTCTTCGCGATGTTCCGGCGCCGCTACGCTGATCAGGAGTCGCGCCCGCTCCTGGAGCGTCCGTCCGTACAGATTCACCGCCCCGTATTCGGTTACGAACCAGTGCATATGCGCCCGGGTCGTAACCACCCCTGCTCCGGAATTGAGCACCGGTGCGATCTTGCTGATCCCCTTATTGGTCGTAGACGGCATGGCCACGATCGCCTTCCCGTTTTTCGAGAGCGACGACCCGTAGATGAAGTCGATCTGTCCGCCGACCCCCGAGTAGTGTTTTGTTCCGATCGAGTCGGCGCACACCTGTCCCGTCAAATCCACCTGAATCGCCGAGTTGATCGCCGTAAAGTTCGGGTTCTTGGAAATAATGTACGGATCGTTCGTATACCCCACATCCATCATCATCACGCCCGGATTGTCGTCGATGAAGTCGTAAACGGCCTTCGACCCCATCAAGAAGGTCGAAACCATCTTACCCGGATCCGTTACTTTGTTCCGACCGTTGATGACGCCCGATTCGACTAACGGAAGAACCCCGTCGGCAAACATTTCGGTGTGGATCCCCAGGTTCTTATGCCCCTTGAGCTGCGCCAGCACGGCGTTCGGAATCGCGCCGATCCCCATCTGAAGGCAAGCCCCGTCTTCGATCAACTCGGCGCAGTGTTTCCCGATCGCGGTCTCGACTTCGTTCGGCGCGGTGAACGGCGCTTCGATCAGCGGCGTGTCGTCTTCGCACCAGATGTCGATCTCCGCCATCGGGATCATCGCCTGTCCGAAAGCCCGCGGCACATGTTTATTAATCACGGCGATCACCGTGTGCGCCAGCTCCACCGCCGCCAGGGTGGCGTCGACCGAGGTCCCCAGCGACACATACCCGTGTTTGTCCGGCGGCGAAACCTGAATCATCGCCACGTCGATCGGCAGTGCGCCGCAACGGTACAATTTTTGAGTCTCGCTCAGGAAAACCGGAATATAGTCCGCATATCCCGCCTGGGTCGCCCCCCGCAAGTTGCTCCCCACGAAGAACTGGGCCGACTGGAAAATCCCTTCGTATTTCGGATCGGCATACGGGGCCGGTCCTTCGGTATGCAGGTGGTGGATATAAACGTCGCGGAGTTCGCCCCGATCGCCGCGCGCGCAGAGCGCTTTGATCAAGCATTGCGGCGCGCTGGCCACGGAACTCAGGTGGACATGGTCGCCGCTTTTGACTACTTTCACAGCCTCATCAGCCGAAACGATTGTGATGTTTGGGTTCATAAGGTTTTACCGTATGCGTTTGGTTAATATTTCGTTTTCGATATCGTTTGTCAGATGGACAAATTTAGAAAAATAATTACCTTTACTGCAAGTCTACTGAAAAGAAAAAACATGAAACGCATCGCTTTTTTGCTTGTCGCGGGCTGCGGATGGCTGGCGGCGGGTGCGGCGTCTGGGGAATCGGCGCTGGTTGTCGGGCCTGATTTTTCGGTTCGCGAAGATTCTCATGCGGCGGCCGAGAAAAACGGACAGGTCTATAC
>JAIDFC010000304.1 GCA_029054535.1 Rikenella sp.
GGCCCGTCAAGGGGGAGATCTTGGAGGAAGGTGTGCGACGGCCGAGGTGGATTTTTCCGAGGCTTCGGATTGCCGCCAGCGGTGGTTTGCCGAGCAAACTCCAATTTTCGAGTGCCGCGCGGCACCGGCCCGTAGCCTACGGTGTTGTGAGTAAAGACATAGAGAATAAATACAGTGCACGCTATATGAAGTTATCGCAGTACAAGTTCGATTTGCCGAAAGAGTTGATCGCGCCGTATCCGGCGGAGAATCGGGACGAGTCTCGGTTGCTGGTTTTCGACCGTCGGAACGGGAAGATCGAACACAAGGTTTTCAAGGATATTCTCGGTTATTTTCGGGAAGGAGACGTGATGATTTTCAACAACACGCGGGTTTTTCCGGCGCGGTTGTACGGGAACAAGGAGAAGACCGGGGCCGAGATCCAGATTTTTTTGTTGCGGGAGCTGAATCGCGACCAGCGGTTGTGGGACGTACTGGTGGATCCGGCGCGTAAGATCCGGATCGGGAACAAACTCTATTTCGGCGACGACGATGCGCTGGTGGCCGAGGTGATCGACAATACGACGTCTCGGGGGCGGACGCTTCGGTTCCTGTTCGACGGGGACTACGACCAGTTCAAAGCCGCTCTGTACAAGCTCGGCGAGGCGCCCATCCCGACCGATATTCTGGGGCGGAAAAACGAACCGCTCGACGAGGAGCGTTATCAGACGATCTATGCCAAGGTCGAGGGGGCTGTGGCGGCACCGACGGCGGGGCTGCACTTCAGCAAACATCTCCTCAAACGCCTCGAAATCAAAGGGGTGGGGTGCGCCGAGGTAACCCTGCATGTCGGGTTGGGGAACTTCCGCTCGGTGGACGTCGAGGACCTCACGAAACACAAGATGGACAGCGAACAGATCTTCATTCCGGACGATGCGGTGCAGATCGTCAACACCGCACGGACCAAAGAAAAACGGGTCTGTGCGGTCGGGACGACGGTCATGAGGACGATCGAAAGCTCGGTCTCGACCGACGGAATGCTCAAACCGTTCGAGGGATGGACCAACAAATTCATCTTCCCGCCTTACGACTTCAGCGTCGCCAACTCGATGGTTACCAATTTCCACCTCCCGTACTCGACGCAACTGATGATGGTCTCGGCTTTCGCGGGCTACGACCAGCTCATGAAGGTTTACGAGACAGCCAAGGCGGAGGGCTACAAATTCGGTACCTACGGCGATGCTATGCTGATTCTTTAATCGATTCTTTTCCGCTCGCGTTTATTCATTGGCTACGGGACTGAACTGTTCTTTTTGTGAACAACCGAGCAACGTATTGAGAGCAGAGGCCACTTGTGGACTATGTCGAGGCAGCGCGAGGAAAACGAAGTTAAAAAGCGGCAGTTCCGTACCGTAGCTAAGGAATAGTTACCCCGGAAATAGAATTGAAAAAAGTCGTATCTTTGTAGGAGTTGCTGTAAAGAGGAACGAGCGATGAAGAACAACGCTAAGATATTGTATGTTTGTCAGGAGGTAGTGCCTTATTTGCCGGAGAACGGGACTTCGGCCTTGTGTCGTCATCTGCCTCAGGCGATGCAGGAGCGCGGGGCCGAGATTCGGATTTTCATGCCTCGGTGGGGGTGTATCAACGAGCGGCGGAATCAGTTGCACGAAGTGATTCGGTTGTCGGGGATGAACCTCATTATCGACGACACGGATCATCAGTTGATTATTAAGGTGGCGTCGATCCCGAGCGCACGGGTTCAGGTCTATTTTATCGACAACGACGATTTTTTCAAGCGGAAGGCGACGTGGGTGGACGGCGAGGGGAATTACTTTGCGGATAACGAGGAGCGGGCGATCTTTTTTGCCCGGGGGGTTTTGGAGACGGTCAAGAAGTTGCGTTGGGCGCCGAACGTGGTGCATTGCCACGACTGGTTCACGGCGATCGTACCGATCTACTTGCGGAAGGTGTTCCGGAACGATCCGATTTTCAGGGACTTGAAGATCGTGGTTTCGGTCTACGGGGCGGAGGGTTTTCCGGGGGAACTGAATGCGGATTTGGCAGGGAAGCTGGTGCAGGAGGGGATCAAGAAGGAGGATCTGGGGCTTCTGGCGCGGCCGGATTACGGGAACCTGATGCGGTTCGCAATCGAGTATGCCGATGCGGTGGCGATCGGGGCGGAGGATATCGGGGCGGAGTTGCGGGAGTATATCGCGGCGACGGGGAAACCGGTGTTGGAATATACGGATGGGGCTGATTACGAGGATGTTTATGCGGAATTTTATGACAAATTGCTGGAAAAATAGAGGACTCCGGTCCCGAATTCGGGCTTGCGCGGTTTGGGCTTGGTGCGTTGTGGCCGGGGGGATGTGGGCGACGGGATGTACCGAGCGGGACGATATGTTCGGAAACGGGATGATTCCGCCGGCTCAACAGATGGGAAGCTCGGTGGATTCGACCATCGTGGTGCGGACCGGCGTGGCGGTGGGCGATTCGCTGGATACCCATATCTCGGGGTATTACCAGCCGTATATGGGCTCGTATATCGATCCGGTGGTGGGGCGGACCGATGTGTCGGTCTTCTCGAACTATGCGCCGAACGGGTTTGAACACTCGCATTATTTCGGAGACGAGCCAGTGATCGACTCGATGCGCTATGCCATCGTCTTCAGTGGCGCGGTGGGCGATACGTCGAAGAGCGTGATCGTCGACGTCTTCGAGGTGAAGGAAGGGATCGTGTTCAACCAGGACAGCGCTTACTACAGCAATTTCGATATGACGCCGTATATCGATGCGGACAAACCCCTCTTCTCGTTCGAACAGAAAGGGGCGGGGATGGCTCTGGGACGGATGCCTCAGGAGTTTGCCGAACGGCTGCTCGACAATACGCAGAGCCAGGAGAATATCTATTACGACGACTATAAGTTTCATAAAAAATTCCCGGGGCTTTATTTCCGGTTGCGGGAGTCGGCCGAAGCGGGCGAGGGGATCATGTTGCAGCTCGACCTGTCGCAGAGTTCGATGTTCCTGTTCTACCACAACTCCGGGCCGGGAGAGGAGGCGGACAGTTCGTTGCAGCAGAGGTTTTGGTTTATCAACGACCTGACCTACGACTTCATCAGTTTCTCGATGATCGAACATGATTATGCGTTGGCCGACCAGTCGCTTACGGGGGCGGTGCGGGTGGATGCGGCGGGAGAGCCGGTGCAACAGGATGAGTATGTGTACGTGCAGGGATTGGCGGGGTTGATGGGGATGATCGACGTGGATCGGGAACAGCTCGAAGCCTTGAAACAACGGGTGCGAGACTTGGGGTATAGCCATATCGCGCTCCATCGGGCGGAGGTGCAGTTCACGATGGTGGATGCCGGCGTGGAACAGTACGACCGGTCGTTCGCGGCGCTGGGGATGTATTACGACATGAATAAATACGACTTCCTGTCGGAGTACAATCCGGTCTTGGAGGCGGCCAATACGGGCTACACGTCGTCGCTGGGCGGGAAACTCAACCGGTCGAACGGGGTCTATCGGTTCGACGTTACTTCGCATGTGCAGAAGTTACTCACCGGAAGCGAAGAGCGATTGGTTCAACTCCTTCCGGCGTTTGCCGATCGGAATAGCTTGATGCGGGCTTGGATCTATGGCACGGGGTCGAAATTTCCGCCACGGCTGGTGCTGACGTATACGATGATCAAGTGATGGGTTGGGGCTTGGGGAGGTGATAACGAAGTGCAGCATCTTTAGTTAGGGCTATTGGGGGTTTGGCTCTTGACACCGGCAGCCCATTGCCCGTCGTGTTTTTGTGGATTTTCAGTGCAGGTTATCGGAGTATCGCCCGCCCGGCGGGGGGACGCACCGCGTCTTTTGTTGGGGTTCTTTCGGCCTTATGGGCGGCCGCGCGGCCCGA
>JAIDFC010000305.1 GCA_029054535.1 Rikenella sp.
CCGCATGTTTCTCGCGCGCAGCCGAAGGATGTTCTTAGAACGTTACAGCGATACGCAGTATCGCCCGCCCAGCGGGGGCACCCGCGGCCGCGCGCGGGAGCGCAGTTCTTGCATGTTGCCAAGCAAACTCCAGTTTTCGGGTGCCGAGCGGCACCGTTGCCCGCCCGCCTAAGAGGGGAATTTCGCTCGTTTTGCGGGAGCAAAATCGAGATGAAATTCCCGCGGGCGACGCACAAAGATTGTTTTGCAACTACCTCCGGGCTGAAGCCAGCGGAGCGGTCGCCCGAGCATGCGAGGAAAGCGGCCCTCCGCCTGGGGTGGCTTCGGCCCGTCATGGTGAGATCGCGGAGAAATTTCTCCGACGCAAGAACAAAACCGAGAAGAAATTCCCGCGGGCGACAGCGGCGGTGGATTTTTTAGAGGCATCGGGTCGAGCGCCCGGGAGCGGCCGCAATCTTTGACGCGTAAGCGGCATAATTGCGGGCCTCCCGAGTGGGAGGCGTTCGGCCCGCGCGCCCAGCGGGCGCGGTTTTCTTTGAACAGGGTCGGATTGCCGCCAGCAAGAGCGTAATCGAACATTGTGAGAAGTTGCGTCCGGCCCCGGGGGGGCGGTGGCCGTCTGGGTGAGATCGCGGATGAATATCGCTACTTAGGCCTAGCGCGCGGCCAAGCCTGGTTTTGGCAGATTCGGGCCGTAGCCTGCGAGGACGCAATCATTGCGTAGGCAATGAGAAATTGCGAGCCTTGCTGGGCGAGGCTACGGCCCGTCATAGGGAGATCATGGAGGGCTCCCGCGGGCGACGCGCGGAGAATATTTCCGGGTCAGCCGCTCGGCGGAGCCTATCCGAGCAAGCACCAGTTCTCGAGTGCCGAGCGGCACCGTCGCTGGGGGTTGGCGGCGACTCCCATTCTTGCCCGGCAGGCCAGAATCGGTAGGCCCTTATTGAGGCAGAAACGGTCAGGCTGGAGTGCCCAGCGGCCTTTTACCCGGCTCCGGGCCTCCGCGGCCCAGAACATGGAATGATTCGTGTCGTCGGCCACAGTGGGTGTAGCTGGTCTTCGAGTGTTACGAATAACATGCCGCACCGTTTAGGCTTCAGTCTCGAAGAGCTCACCCCGAATGGCAACGGTGGTCATGCGTACGGTTTTCAGCTGCGTTGCCTCCAGGAATAGGGAGAGGACCGAGAAACAAAAACGAAAAACAAAAAGTAACAAAACGATATAAATGAAAACAACGGGCGAAGTAATCGGTATTATTGCCAACTTGGTAACCGTCAAGGCTTTCGGGCCGGTGTCGCAGAACGAAATCTGCTACATCGTGATGGACGGAGGGGTTAGGTTGATGGCCGAAGTCATCAAGGTCATCGGCGATCAGGCCTATGTCCAGGTCTTCGAGAGCACCAGGGGATTGAAAGGAGGGACGCGTGTCGAGTTCGAAGGGCATATGCTCGAAGCGACTCTCGGGCCGGGGATTCTGACCCGGATTTACGACGGCTTGCAGAACGACCTCAAGGCCATGGAGGGCGTTTTCCTCAAGCGAGGAGAGTACAACGACCCGCTCGATATGGAGTCGCGGTGGGATTTTACGCCGCTCGTGGCCGCTGAGAATCAGGAGGTCAGGGCCGGAGATTGGCTCGGGTGGGTGCCCGAGGGGTGGTTGCAGCACAAGATCATGGTGCCGTTCAAGATGGAGGGCGTGTATCGGCTGAAGTGGATCGCGCAGGCGGGAAATTACAAGATTACCGATACGATCGCTACGGTGGTGGATGAAAACGGCGTGGAACACGGGCTGTCGATGATGCAGCGGTGGCCGGTGAAGATGGCCGTTACTGCGTTTCGGGATAAGCCGAGGCCCTTCAGGACGATGGAGACCGGTTTTCGCGCGATCGACACCTTCAATCCGATGGCAGAAGGGGGGACCGGGTTTATTCCCGGGCCGTTCGGGGCGGGGAAGACCGTGTTGCAGCATGGGATCTCGAAACAGGCTAATGCCGATGTCATTATTATTGCGGCTTGCGGGGAGCGGGCCAACGAGGTGGTGGAGACCTTCGTCGAGTTTCCGGAGTTGGACGACCCGAGGACCGGGCGGAAGCTCATGGAGCGGACTACGATTATTGCGAATACCTCCAATATGCCGGTGTCTGCGCGGGAGGCGTCGGTGTATACTGCGATGACGCTGGGGGAATACTATCGGGCGATGGGGCTGAAGGTTTTACTCCTGGCGGACTCTACGTCGCGGTGGGCGCAGGCGTTGAGGGAGATGTCGAACCGGCTGGAAGAGCTGCCGGGCCAGGATGCTTTCCCGGTGGACTTGTCGGCGATTATCTCGAATTTTTATGCGCGGGCGGGTTTCGTCTACTTGAATAACGGGGAGACCGGTTCGGTAACGTTTATCGGGACCGTGTCGCCGGCCGGGGGGAACTTGAAAGAGCCGGTTACCGAATCGACTAAAAAGGCGGCCAGGTGTTTCTATGCGCTGTCGCAGGCGCGGGCCGATTCGAAGCGATATCCGGCTATCGACCCGCTGGAAAGCTACTCGAAGTACCTGGAGTATCCGGAGATCGTCGGCTATCTGGACGAGCACTACGGGGGGGATTGGGTGGCCAAAGTATTGGCATCCAAGGCGATGGTGCAGCGAGGGAAGGAGGCGTTCGAGCAGATCAATATCCTGGGGGATGACGGGGTGCCGGTGGACTATCACGACCGGTACTGGAAGTCGGAGCTGCTGGACTTCATCATTCTGCAGCAAGACTCGTTCGACGCGACGGATGCCAACTGTCCGATGGAACGGCAGGTATATATGTTCAATCTGGTGATGGACATTTGCGGGAGGACGTTCCGGTTCAAGGATTTCGAGGAGTGCGTGGCGTACTACAAGCGGCTCATCAACGAGCTGCGGCAGATGAACTTCTCGGCGTTCGAGGGCGAGGACTTCCGCAGGCATTACGAGGCGGTGCAGGATATCCTCAAGGAGCAACAGCAATAGCGCGGGATTGATTATGGTGGACGAAACACAGATCGAGACGATGACCATTCGGCTGTTCGACGAGTGCGAGGGAGGGGACGGGACCGAGGAGACGCGGGTGCACTTGACGAATCAGCGGGAGTTTCCGCCGATTCACATCGTCAGCGGTCGGATGAAAGGCTTTCCGGCCATCCGGCTGATGGCTACGGCAGGGGTGGCGCTCCGGCCCAATCGGGTGGAGATGAAAGACGGATCGGTCCGGGAGGTGCCGGTCGAACTCGTGCTGGCGATCCGCGACGAACGGATCGATACGTTGGCGCATCTGGCTTATGCCTGTGCGTTGGACGGGGGGACGGTCAGGCCGGGGATCGTTTTTAAAAATACGGTCGAACTGCCGGGATCGGAGCTCAAACATTGTTTCCTTGCGGAACCGTTCATGTGGGATGACGGGGCGGTCTTTTCCAGAGGATACACCCTCGAGGGCGGGACGGAACGGATACTGTGGCTGCAGGCCGTGCCGATTACGGATCGGGAGTTGGAATACATCGTGGAACGGGGCGTCGACGACTTCTGCGAGGCGATGGAACGGGAGGATCCGGACCTGACGGATCCGGAACGGACATCGTTCCTTTGATACATTCGGGATTGAGAATTAAAAACACAGATCATATGGAGACACAGGGATTTCAGAAGATATACACGCAGCTGACGGCCATTACCAAAGCGACCGTTACGCTGCGGGCGGAGGGGGCGGCGAACGACGAGTTGGCGACGGTGGCGGGACGGTTGGCCCAGGTGGTGAAGGTGATGGGAGACCGCGTTACGCTGCAGGTCTTTGCCGGGACCGAGGGCATTCCGACCGATGCCGAGGTGGTCTTTCTGCACCATCCGCCGGTGCTCAAGGTGGGCGATCAGCTGGCCGGAAGGTTCTTCAACGCTTATGGCGAACCGCTGGACGGCAGTCCGATCGAGGGAGAAGAACGGGAAATTGGTGGGCCGACCGTCAATCCGTACCGGCGGAAACAGCCTTCTGAACTCATTGCTACCGGTATTGCGGGGATCGACTTGAATAACACGCTGGTGTCGGGGCAGAAAATTCCGTTCTTCGCGGACCCCAACCAGCCGTACAACCAGGTGATGGCGATGGTGGCCCTCAGGGCGCAGGTGGACAAGATCATTCTCGGGGGGATGGGCTTGACCAATGACGACTACTTGTATTATAAGACCGTGTTCGACAATGCGGGGGTGTTGGACCGGATCGTTTCGTTCGTCAACACGACGGACAATCCGCCGGTGGAACGCTTGCTGGTGCCGGATATGGCGCTCACGGCGGCGGAGTACTTTGCGGTGGACAAGGGGGAGAAGGTCTTGGTCTTGTTGACGGACATGACGCTCTATGCCGATGCGCTGGCGATTGTGTCCAATCGTATGGACCAGATTCCGTCGAAGGACAGTATGCCGGGGTCGTTGTACTCGGACTTGGCGAAGATCTACGAAAAGGCGGTGCAGCTGCCGAACGGGGGGTCGATCACGATCCTGGCGGTTACGACCTTGAACGATGGGGATATCACCCACGCCATTCCGGACAACACGGGGTATATCACCGAGGGGCAGTTGTTCTTGCGGAACGATGCGGAGATCGGGAAGGTCATCGTCGACCCGTTCCGGTCGTTGTCGCGTTTGAAACAGCTGGTGATCGGCAAGAAAACGCGTGAGGATCATCCGCAGGTGATGAACGCGGCGGTGCGCTTGTACTCGGACGCGGCCAACGCCCGGACGAAGCTCGAAAACGGCTTCGATCTCTCCGACTACGACAAACGGACGCTGGATTTTGCGCGGGAGTACTCGGAAGAGCTGTTGGCGATCGATATCAATATCGACATCACGCAGATGCTGGATACGGCGTGGCGTTTGTTCGCGAAGTATTTCTCGCCGAACGAGGTGGCGATCAAGGAGTCAATCCTCAAAAAGTACTGGCCGAAAAATTAAATCGTTCGTTTTTTTCTGCGATCGTTCTTTAGCGACGGGGTTCTGTTTTGTGAATAACCGTTGCCGGCACAAGGAATTATAGCGATGCGCGCATTGGCTGTCGGGTGGGTTTTGTTTGTTTTTTATCAAAGCTCTCTTGACTACGACAGCCCCTTGCCCGCCGCGGTTTTGTAGTTCTTCTGTGCAGGTTTAAGCGATACGTAGTATCGCCGGTCCCGCCGGGGCCACCCGGACGCCGCCCGCGCAGGGCAGTCGGACACGGTTACTCGGTTAAATGACCCGCGCGCAATTGCTGGGGAAGGAAATCGTTCAAAAGCGCAAATCGCTTTTGAACAAGATTTCCGCCAGCGCGCGGACCAAGAATGTTTTTAGAACGGTAAAGCGATACGTAGTATCGCCCGCCCACCGCGGGCACGCGGAGCCCGCCCGGCTTGAGGGCAGTCGGACACGGTTACTCGGTTAGATGACCCGCGCGCGATTGC
>JAIDFC010000306.1 GCA_029054535.1 Rikenella sp.
ACGGTACGTTATATAACGTCGGCGTCTACGGGTACAGCTGGGCGTCTTCCGTTACGGCGAGTACCTACGCCTACACCTTGTGCTTCGTCCACGGCGGGCTCTACCCGAATAGCTACAGCGGCCGTGCGGGCGGTCTTCAGTTGCGTTGCCTCCAGGAATAGGGAGAGAGCACCTATTTCGTCCGACCGTACTTTTGACGAATGATCTCCGCGATCGGAATATCGCGGATCTTGCTCTCCAGCCACGAAATGATGTCCAGATAGAAGAACGGCCGCCGCTCGTACGGGTGGTTTTCGAACGGTTTGAGGTGTTCGTAGAGCCGCGTCAGCTCGCCTTTGAAGTCCGAGGCATAGGTGTGAGGGATCCGTTTGAGGAAGGTGATGATCTCGTGTTGCACGGCGTGCATATCGTTGATTTTGACCACGAAAGCATAGACGCTCTTGATCTGGTACTCCAGCGAGTAGTCGTCCCCCGCCTCGTAGGAGGCGATCAGGTGGAGGATCCGCGCGAAGACCTGCAAATCGCGCCTGAACTTCGGATTCGGGATTGAGATGATGGAGTGCAGGTAATTCATGCACTTTCGGTACTCCCCGTTTCCGAAATAGAGGCACGCGATTTTGTAGGCGAACAACATCCTGTAGTGTTCGTCGATGTTGCGTCCGTACTCGCCGAGAAACTCTTCGACCTGCGGCACCAGCCGTACCCCTTCGGAAAAACTCCCTTCCAGAAAATGGATATTGATTTTGGCCTGCAACAGACAGAGGTTCGCGACGATGATCAAGTGATCCGTCATCGGTCGAATCCGCGGCCATTCCCGTTCGAGCCTCTCGACGGCCCATACCATCTGGTCGTGCCTGCGGGTCATGAAGAGAACGTCGAGCAACCGCGACACCGCCCGCACGAAGTGGTCGTAATAGGCCGAGATCAGGTCCGGCCGCTCGTCGAAGAGCCTCACCAACCGCAGCGCATAGCGGTAACAAATCACGAAATCGTATCGGATATAGCTGTACCACATCCGCGCCTGGTAGAGATAGAGTCGCTCGTGAAAGCTCATCCCTCGATCGTCGTATGCGTCGAGCCTCGTTTTGAAGAACTCCGTAACCAGATTTCGGTCCTTTTCGCTGCGGACATACCCGAGCTGGAGGTTGAGTCCATAGAGCTGCACCGAGAGGTTCGACAACGCATTGATATTGGCGATACGTCCGGCCAGCGCCTCGGCCTGTTCGCTGAGCGTGGCGGCCCGTCCGGTGGCGTTCCGGTTCATGTGGAGCGACTCGACCCGCTTCTCGAACTCGACGATCTCGAGAGCCAGCGTGAAGTTCTGCAACGCAAGGGCCTCGGTCTTGGCGCGGTCCAACATCCGGAGGGCCTGTCCGAACATGTTCTTATCGTAGAGCACGCGGGCGAAGTCGACCATCTGCCGCACCTCCATGACCCCGATATGCTGGACGTTGAGCAGCCGCACGCTGACCAATATCTGACGATAGAGGTAGGATTTCATATTGGGCAGCTGTTCTTTCCGGATGCCCGTTTTGCGGAGTATCCGCGCCTCGTCGTACTCCTCGGCGCCGTCCAGCGCATCGAACAGGGCGATGAACTTCGCCCCCCGATTCGCGTCGTTCCGCGCGACGAAGAGTTTGAAATTGCGTTTCTCCGCCTTGCTCAACCCGCGAACCAGCTCAAAAACCGCTTCCTGTCTGCCGATAGCCATTGTGTTGTCTCGATTCGTGTGTACAAATATACCCATTTCCGACCACACTCGCCCCCTCCGCGCGCGACGAAACGAGAAACTCTTCTGAGACGCAGGATTATTCGACCGAAAAACAAAAAAATTGAGTAACTTTGCGGACATTAAAAATAGCGTCCCTCTATTATGGCAGACCATTCACGTTACGCCGGCCGCGGCGTCTCCTCGGGCAAAGAGGAGGTCCACAAAGCGATCCGGAACATCGACCGGGGGTTGTTCGACCGGGCATTCTGCAAAGTGATTCCGGACTGGTTCACCGGCAGCGACGAGCATTGCCTGGTGATGCACGCCGACGGGGCGGGAACCAAATCTTCGTTGGCTTATATGTATTGGCGGGAGACGGGGGCGCTCGACGTGTGGAAAGGGGTGGCGCAGGACGCTGTGGTGATGAACACCGACGACCTGCTCTGCATCGGGGCGACGGACAACATCATTCTATCGTCTACGATCGGACGGAACAAACGCTTGATTCCGGGAGAGGTGATCTCGGCGATCATCAACGGCACCGAGGAGTTTCTGCAGACCATGCGGGACTACGGAGTCAATATTCGCTCGACGGGCGGCGAGACGGCGGACGTTGGGGATCTTGTGCGGACGATCATCGTGGACTCGACGGTTACGGCGCGGATGCGTCGCGACGAGGTGATCGCCAACGACGGGATCGCACCGGGATGCGTGATCGTGGGGCTGGCATCGTACGGACAGGCCAAGTACGAAAACGCGTACAACGGAGGGATGGGAAGCAACGGGTTGACTTCGGCGCGGCACGATGTGTTCGGGAAGGCGTTGGCGGAGCGATATCCGGAATCGTTCGACGGGGGAATTCCTGAAGAATTGGTTTATAGCGGGGCGTTCGGGCTGACCGATCCGGTGCCGACCAAGTATCGGACCGCGGCATATGCGCTCCCCGATTCGATCGATATGGGGCGGCTCGTGCTGTCGCCGACGCGGACATATGCGCCGGTCGTTACGCGGATCCTGGCGGAGGTGGGGCGGAAAAACATCCTCGGCATGATTCATTGCACGGGGGGGGCGCAGACCAAGATCCTGCACTTCGCCAAACCGGGGTTACATATTATAAAAGACAACCTGTTTCCGGTTCCGCCGCTGTTCGAGATCATCCGGGAACAGTCGGGGACGCCGTGGGAAGAGATGTATAAGGTGTTCAACATGGGGCATCGGATGGAATTCTACGTGAAGCCGGAGGTGGCGGCGGAGATCGTGGGCATTTCGGAATCGCTGGGGATCGAGGCGCGGATTGTGGGACGGGTCGAAGGGTTGGCGGACGCGGCGGCTCCGGCACGACTCGATGTTACGGGGGCGGACGGAGTGGTTTATCGGTACGAGAGATAGTTTTGCGAGAGCAATTCCCGCGGGCGACGTGCTCACAGGGCGTTTTATTTTGAGTTCTCTTTGTCTTATTGGGGTGTAGACACGGCCTGGCTCGAGTGCCGAACGGTATCGGGCCGCAGCCCGCGGAGGCTTGCAATCCGTCGCGGAGGAGAGACAGGCAACCCGAAGAGAGATAAAAAGTTATACAGAGACGCAACGGAATCGTATTCAACGAAAATAACACAATAACCAACACATGTCGAAAGTAATCAAACTACGCAAAGGACTCGACATCAACCTGGTCGGTTCGGCCGAACGTGTGCTGACGAAATGTGCCGCGGCGAGCAGTTATGCCGTGGTACCGGACCACTATCGGGGCGTAACGCCGAAGATGCTGGTCAAAGTCGGCGACAAGGTGAAGGCCGGGAGTCCGCTCTTCTTCTCGAAAGAGCATCCGGAGGTTCTCTTTTCGTCGCCCGTGAGCGGCACGGTCGCGGCGGTGAACCGCGGCGAGAAACGCAAGATTCTGAGCGTCGTCGTTACGCCCGACGGGGCCAATGAAAGCGAACGGTTCGAGACCTGTCCGATCGCAGAGCTTACCCGGGAACGCGTGCGGGAGACCTTACTCAAAGCCGGTTTTTGGCCGATGATCGTGCAACGGCCGTTCGGTGTAATCGCCGATACGACCGCGACGCCGAAAGCGATTTTCGTTTCGGGGTTGGATACCGCTCCGTTGGCTCCGGACCTCGGCTTTTTGGTGCAGGATCAGGGGGATTATATCATTGCCGGACTGGAAGTGCTGAAGACATTGACCGACGGGAAAGTACATTTGACCGTCGGGACGGATACGACGGCCGGAGTACTCAGTCGGATCAAGCAGGCCGAGGTGCATCATATCGAAGGGCCGCATCCGGCGGGGAACGTCGGGGTACAGATCGCGCAGATCGACCCGATCGGGAAAGGCGATGTGGTATGGACGGTCGAGCTGCAACATGTGGTGATGATCGGGCGATTGTTTTTGAGCGGCACGGTGGATATGAGCAAAGTGGTGGCCTTGACGGGGTCGGAAGTGAACAAACCGCACTATTTCAAAGTGGTGAGCGGGGCGTCGATCTCTTCGATCACGGACGGGAACCTGCGACCGGCATCCGAAACCGCCGAACATGGCGTGCGGGTTATCAGCGGCAACCCGCTGACCGGGATCAAAGTCGAACTCAACGACATCGAAGGGTATCTCGGGTTTTATCACAACCAGATCACGGCGATTCCGGAGGGAGACAAGTACGAATTCCTGGGGTGGGCGATGCCGCGGCTGAGTAAATTCTCGGTTTCGCACAGCTACTTCTCGTGGCTCCGTCCGAAGAAACGGTACAACTTGGATACCAATCTGAAC
>JAIDFC010000307.1 GCA_029054535.1 Rikenella sp.
CGCATCGCTATACTTCTAAAAACAGGTCTGTCTGCGCGCCACCCAATAAACCCGCCCCCCAACAAAGCCCCATTCAGTTCATCAGGCAGATTGCCATTGCCGCCCCGGCTCGAGCCACCTCGTATTCCAGCTCCAGAAGGCTATCCTTCAGTTCATACCACTCTCCCAACCCCATGAGAGCGTCGATCGACGTGATTTGCCCCGCATCGGAAGCCTCTTTGAGCAACTCCAGGTAATCCTCTCCCGAGTGGTCGTTCCGGCGCGCCTCCAGAGTCGTCGAAAGTGCGTTGTAACGCAAATAAAGCGAGTTGAGCCGTGCCCGAGCCTCCGCCTCGGTAGCCGCATGCTGAGCCTGAGCCGCTGCACCCTGCGCCTTGGCATAGCGTTTGAGTCCGCTGTTTTGCCACAGCGGGAGCGAGATGCCGGCCAATAGTCCACTGGCTCTCCTTCCCTCTTCAGCTTCGGCTTTGTAGCCTACCTTGATTTTCGGAATCCAGGCCTGACGGCTCAATTTCAGTTCTCGTTGCGCGAGAAGCGTGTCGATCGCCGCCGCTCGCAACTCGAAATCGGTTCCCAACGCCGCCTCGACGAACTCCTCTTGAGTCCCCGTAAACCCGAACTGCGGGTAGCCCTGCGGCACGATCTCCGCACCGCCGTTCAACTGCGCCAAGGTCGCCACCGCCTCGATCCGATCCGTTTCGGCCAGCGTCAAGCTGTTCTCGATCTCGGTCAGGAGCATCTGCACGTTTCGCAACTCCAGCGCCGAACTCTCGCCCGCCTCGATCGCCTCGCCGTAGAGTGCGATCACCCGACGCATATCATCCCGTCGGCGGGTCAGAATCTGCACCCGCTCGGTCGCGTAGTTCAACGCCAAATAAGCGTCCGAAACCTGGCTCATAATCGCCCGACGCGCCGACCGATACTCCTGTTCGGCTTTCGAGATCCCCAGTTTACTGATCTGGTTTCGCTGGTGGTAGATGGTCGGGAAATCGAAAGTCTGTTCTACGGTCAGTTCATAACGCGCCTCGCCGACGAAATAATATTCCAATTCCACCTCCGGATCGTCCGGCGCCAGCCCCGTCCGCAAACCCCGCACCGTAGCGGCATGTCCCTTCTCGGCCGCTGCCAGTTGCGGACTCCGACCCGCTACGTCGCTCAGAAACGCGGCGTAATCGCCGGTCTGAGCTGCCGCGGTCGCTCCGGACAGACTCAATACTGTCCCTATGATATATCCGTGTATCTTCATGACTCTAACAATGAATGAATTTTCTTTGGCCACCAACCGGAACTGCCGCGTTTTAACTTCGTTTTCCTCGCGCTACCTCGGCATAGTCCACAAATGGCCTCTGCCCTCGGTACGCTGCTCGGTTGTTCACAAAAAGAACAGTACCCTCCTGTCGCCAATGCAAAGAGCATCATTTATCGGCGTCCCGAGCGATCAAGGAGTAGACCGCCGGGACCACGAAGAGGTTCAGGAGCGTCGAGGTGAGGAGTCCTCCGAGGATCACGATCGCCATCGGGCTTTGAATCTCGTTGCCCGGGAGGTCTCCCCCAACCGCCAGCGGGATCAGCGCCAGCCCCGAAGTCAGCGCCGTCATGACGATCGGGCTGAGCCGGTCGACCGACCCGTGCAAGATTCGGTCCCGCAAAGATAGCTTGCTTCCCTCAGTCTCGCAAGCCAGGTGTCGATAACGCGACAAGAGTAGAATTCCGTTCCGCGTGGCGATGCCGAAAAGCGAGATGAAGCCGATGATGGCCGGGATGCTGACGATGCCCGAAGTGAGTCCGACGGCCGCCACGCCGCCGATCATCGCCAGCGGCAGGTTCAGCAGGACGACACCCGTGAGCCTCCAGTCGCGGAACTCGTTGTAGAGCAGCATGAAGACCGCCAGCAAGGCCAACAGCGAAGTCAGCAGCAGGGTACGCGAAGCCGCCGCCTCGCTCTCGAACTGTCCGCCGTACTCGATGTGATAGCCCTCGGGGAGCGGCACCCGTTCGGCGATGCGTCGTTGGATCTGTTCGACGACCCCGCGCAGGTCGGCCCCCTCGACGTTCCCCGAAACGACCAGCTTCCGACTGACGTTTTCGCGGTTGATGGCATTGGGTCCGGAGGTCGAGACGATCTCCGCCACCTCGCCGACCGGCACCTTGACCGCTTCGCCCGCCGCGTTGCGTCCGTCGAGCAGAATCCCCCCGATCCCCTCCATCGACGAACGGCTCAGGGAGTCGAACTTCAGCGTCAGGTCGAAGTTCCGCTCCCGTTCGTAGACCTCCGACACGACACGGCCCGCCAGCGCGATCTCGATCGTCTGCGCGAACTGCGCCGGCGTAATCCCCCACTGAGCCAGCACCCCGCGACGCGGACGGATCTGCAACTGCGGCCGTTCGATCTGCTGCTCGACGTTCAGGTCCACCAGACCCGGAATATCCTGCGTGGCGGCCTTGATGCGGTTCCCGATGGCGAACAACTCGTTCAGCTCCGGACCGAAGACCTTCACCGCGATATTCGACCGCGTACCCGACAACAGGAGGTCGATCCGGTGCGAGATCGGCTGCCCGATCTCGAAGACGATCCCCCGGATCCCGCTCAAGCGCCTCCGCACGTCGGCAAACACCTCGGCCCGACTCCGATCCTTCAACACGAACGGCACGTCGAATTCCGAGGTCTCGGTCCCCAGCGCATGCTCGTCCAGCTCGGCGCGGCCCGTCTTGCGCGACACCACGACCACCTCCGGAACCTGCATCAACTCGGCTTCGGCCAGCTCGGCGATCCGCACGCTCTCTTCGAGCGAGGCTCCCGGCAGGGCCGACACCGAAATGGCCATCGACCCCTCGTTGAACGGCGGCAGGAAGTTCCGCCCCAAGGTCCCGAACAGCGCCGCCGCGCCGCCGAACAGGACGATCGCCACGCCGACCACCGTCCACCGGTGCCGCAGCGCACCGCCCAACAGGCGCGTGTACCCGGCCTTCATCCGCCGCACGAGCCACGGTTCGCGCTCGTGCTGCCCGAGCATCCGCCCGCCCGTCAACAGATAGCTCCCCAAGACCGGCGTCAACGTAATGGCCACGATCATCGACGCGAACAGCGACACGATGAAAGCGATCCCCAACGGCCTCAGCATACGGCCCTCCATGCCGCTCAGGAAGAAGAGCGGTGCGAAAGTTACGATAATAATCAACGTGGCGTTCCAGATCGAAGCCCGAATCTCGGTCGAAGCCTCGTACACCACCCTAAGAGAGGATTTGCGTTCGGCCTCGGGCAGACGACGATTCTCCCGCAGCCGTTTGAATACGTTCTCGACGTCGATGATCGCGTCGTCGACCAGCGACCCGATGGCGATGGCCATCCCCCCGAGGCTCATCGTGTTGAGCGAAAAGCCCAACGCCCGCAGCACGATGATCGCCACGAGCAGCGAGATCGGAATCGCCGCCAGCGAGATGATCGTCGTGCGGAAGTTCCCGAGGAAAATCATCAGGATGACCACCACCAGCACCCCGCCCTCGATCAAGGCCCGTTCGATGTTCCGGACGGAGCTTTCGATAAAGGTAGCCTGGCGGAAGATCTCGGTCGTAACCTGCACGTCGGGCGGCAGCTCGCGAGCCAGCTCGGCGATCGTGGCGTCGAGCCGTCCGGTCAGCTCCAGCGTCCCGGTGGCGGGCTGCTTCGTTACCGAAAGCCGCACCGCCCGGACGCCGTTCACCGAAGCGTCGCCCATCCGGGGAGTCTTCCCCCCGGTCCGCACCTCGGCGATATCGGCCACCGTGATCGGGGTCCCGGCCGCCGACAGCTTCACCACGCTGGAGGCGATCGCCTCCGTCGAGGAGGTGCGAACCCGTCCCCGCACGATGTATTCGTTGCCGTACTGGTTCAGGATCCCGCCGGTCGCATCGGTGTTCATCCCCTCGACGGCCGCGAGAAGCTCGTCGAGACTCACCCCGTAGTGCCGCATCAGCTGCGGCGATGCCACGATCTGGTACTCCCTGATATCGCCGCCGACCACCGTAACCTGAGCCACTCCGCCGGTCGACAACAGCCGCGGCCGCAAGGTCCAGTCGGCCAGCGTCCGAAGCTCTTCGAGCGAGGTGCTGTCGGCGGTCAACCCGACCACCATCACCTCGCCCAACAACGACGACTGCGGAGCCAACACGGGCGCTTCTGCGCCCTGCGGCAGCTGCTCGCCGATCCCGGCGAGCTTCTCGGCCACGATCTGACGGGCCCGATAAATATCGGTCCCCCAGTCGAACTCGACGGTTACGGTCGAAAAACCGGTGGTCGACGACGACCGAACCCGCCGCACGTCGGTAGCCCCATTCAACGCGGTCTCGACGGGGAAGGTTACCAACCGCTCCACCTCCTCGGCGGCCATCCCGGGGGCTTCGGTCATCACAACAACTGTCGGCGAGGTCAAATCCGGAAAAACGTCCACCTCCATCCGACTCGCCGTATACCACCCCGCCGCCAACATCAATACCGATACGAGCATCACACTCCACCGGTTCCGCAACGAAAACTCTATAATCCTATTTATCATATACTATTTTATATCGTTCTTTTTTCTTGCAAGCCGTGTTTGGCTACCGTATGGAACTGCCGCTTTCTTTCAAGAAAGCGGCACCAAAGAACTTCCAACAGCTACGCTATGCCTTAGGCTCCGCAATCTAATGCTCTGGCCCATTGGATGGGTAGGGCTTTCTCGGCGGACGCGTAATGCGTGAGTTACCTAATCGCGCCGCGCCGGAAAGTCCCTACCCAAAACAAAGGGAACAAGGCTCTTGACTACGGCAGCCCATGGAATGCGTTAGCATTCCCGAAAGTTTTTCTGGTTCTCTTTGTTCACAAAGAGAACAGTTCCAGAACGTCGCTAAAGACTGTTTTCAGAAAAAAGAACTATTAAAATTAATGAGAATGTCCGTGAGGGATAGCAGTGGATAGCCCCGCGAGACGGACGAAATAGGGACCGGTTGCGACGACCTCTTCGCCGGGTTTGAGACCGGAGAGGATTTCGATGCGCTCGCCGTCCGAGGTCCCCGTTCGGACCGGGATTTTGCGGTAGTGGCCGGGAGAGATACGGACATAGAGGTAGTAGGCGCCCTGTTCTTCGGTGAGTGCCGAGAGGGGGACGGTGAGGATGTTTTCGCGCGGGGCGCCTTTCAGGAAGACTTCGACCACGGTCCCCGGAGTCAGATCGCCCCGGTTTTCGAACTCGAAGCGAATCGGGATCGTGGGCGATCCGGCCGCCACCGTTCTCCCCGATCCGATCAGCCGACCGTCCAAGTCGCTCAGGTCGTAGGTTTTACCATCGTACGGCGTGGTGAAGTTGGCCGTCCGCGTTTCGTCCGTCCGGACCAGATGTCGTTGCGGCACGTCGGCCCGCAGGACCAGGTTTCGGTTGGCCGAGATCTCGGCCAGCGGCTGCCCCGCCGCCACGTAATCCCCCTCGCCGACCAGAAGCGACGTAATGTAGCCACCCAACGGAGCCACAATGCTTTTTCCGCCCTTGGTGGCATTTTCGGAAAGTACCGCCACCCGTCGCCGCGCCACGTCCATCGCCAGTCGAGCCGACTCGAGCTCGGCGCCGCTTACCACCCGATTTCCGGCGAGCGACTCGGCTCGCCGGAAATCGGCCTCGGCCTTGGCCAGCTCGGCACGGGCATCGGCCAGTTGCTGCGGGTAGTTCCCCTCGACCATCCCGGACGAACCGAGGATCAGAAACGATGTTCCTTTGGCGACTCTCGTCCCTTCGGTCAACCGCCGCCCGCCGAAACTCACGATGCCGGAGACGGTGGCCGTTACGGTCGAACGATCGCCCGGAGCGGTCTCGATCGCGCCGCCCGTCCGGACGATGCTCGAAAACGGACCGACGGCGGCCGATTCATAAGTCAGCCCGAGCGATTCGGCCTGATGGTCGTCCAGGACGATCACCCCCGGCTCGTCGACATGCTCGGCCTCGTTCTCCGAACGGGTCGCTTCCCGGTCGTGTTCGTGATCGTGATTATGGCCCTCGACTTCATGGTCGTGGGCGTGCGATTCGGCCGTGTGATCGTGAACGGCGTGGTCGTGCTCCGAAAAGGCGCAACCCGATAAAGCCAGCGTCAAAAACGCGGCTCCACATATCCATGGAAATTTCATGAAAAATTCGTTTTACGGTTTTCAAAATCAAGAAGCCTTCTCCCACATCATGAGACAAGGCGCTCTAAACAGCTCGAAAAAACCGTAAAACAGGAGGAGCACGTCCCGCCCGCGTATCCGGCGACCACTGCATGAGCAGCCGCGCATCGAACGGACCGTAAAGAATGTTATGTTTCGCCACCACCGGACCGGTCGCGGCAGAAGAGGTGTTGCAATATCCCGTACAATATTCGCAGACGACGGTCGGCAGTACTTCGCCGCCCTGACATTTCTCTTGCGAGCGGTCGTCTTCATCGCGCAATAAGTACGGACGCTGCGCCACGCACTCGGTCTCACCTTCGCACCACCCCTCGCAACAAGCCTCGGACTCCACGATCGGGATCGACCGGTCGTCGGCCATACATGCGATCGTCTCCGTCGCCGCATGCCCATGATGCGGCACGACGGCATGCACCAACATCACCGCGCTGGCCATCAGCACGGCGACGAATGCGATATGTCGGCGCAAAGACATGGTAGTGCGGAAGATTCGACGATACAAAGATAACGTTTTTTCGTCTCTTTATCTCGTTCGCCGCCCCCTCTGACCGAAGTCCCGTTTTTTGTTGCGACCGGATTAGCACAGGAATCGTATCTTTGAGGCATGAAAAAGAAAACCGTCAAAAAACTCATATTCATTCCGCTCGGCGTTTTGGCCGGTCTGCTCGTGCTGGTCGTCGGCGCCGCCATGCTGTTGCTGACCCCGAAGCGGCTGACCCCGCTCGTGTCGGAGCTTTGCGACCGGTACCTGGATGCGCAGGTGCGTTTCGACACCGTGGACGTCTCGCTCTTTCGGAATTTTCCGCACGTAACCCTGCGGTTGCGGGGGACGGAGGTCGTTTCGCACGCCTTCGACCGGCTGGACGACTCCGTGCGGCAGACCATGCCGCGCGAGGCCGACACGCTGGCTCGCATCCGAGGGTTGGATATTTCGGTGAACGCCTGGGGGTTGCTCTCCGGACGATTAGACATCCGTCGCGTCGCGCTGGAAGCGGCTCATCTGCACGCCTATGTGGCTCCGGACGGGACCGCCAACTGGGAGATCTATCGGAGCGACACCTCCGCCACGGCAGACGACGGCGACTCGACCGCCCTGGAGATCAACATCGACCGAATCTCGATCCGGGACGGTTTGCACGCCGTGTACGACAGTCGGCCGGACGATCTGGCCGGCGCGGTCGAGTTGCGGAGTTTAGTCGTTCGCGGTCGGCTCTCGACCGAGCTACTGCAGAACGACATTCGGCTATTGCGGCTGCGGGATTGCACCGTCGCGCTGCGGAGCGACGGCAAGACCAGCGGCGCGACGATCGACAGTCTGACCGTCGACGGCCGACGACAGGTCGATTATACGCTGGGCGCCGGCATCCGGCAGATCGATTGGGAGGGGATCCACTGGCTCGACTCCTTGCGGTTCGGGAGCCGGTTGCAGTTCCACGGAAAAGACCATAAAGACCTGACCGTCAGCGATTTTTCGCTTCAACTGAACGACATGCTGCTGACAGCCGGCGGCGAAGCCGCTTTCCGCGGCGACAGCGTCCTGACCGACCTCGAGATCGGGACCCGCGGCTTGCGCCTGGCCAGCCTGCTGCGGAGCATCCCGTTCGAAGTGCTTCCTGTGGCGCGGGACTACGAGAGCGACCTCGCGACCGACCTCGCCGTTCGAGTCGTCGGTCCGTTCGTACCGGCGACCGGCGAACTGCCCGACCTGACGGCCGACTGGCGCATTCCGGCCGGATACCTCTATTATACGAAAGACCGCTACGGAAACCGAATCGACACCGTGGCGCTGGACGCGACCCTGCGCTATCGGCCGCGGCAACCCGATTCGACCGGCGTGGAACTGCGCGATTTCCGCATATCGGGAGTCGGGTTGCGGCTGTCGGCCGCGGGCCGGGCCGCGCGGCTGACCGGCGACGCCGAGTTCGCCGGCGAGGTGAAAGGCGACCTGTCGCTGGACTACCTGACCCAGCACTTTCCGTCGTCGTCCGGAACGACCGTGCGCGGACGGCTCGCGATGGACCTGCGGGGTCGGACACGGCTCTCGCAGCTTGACATAGGACAGATCGGCGGCGCGCAGATCGGAGGCCACCTGACCGTCGATACGTTGCAGATCGACATGCCGTCGCAAGATTTTCGCCTGATGGTGGGCCACGGACGGATCGGCGCGGGAACCGGACTCACCCGGAGCGACTCGCTGATGGCTCGCGGAATGCAGGCCGTGGGGGCCACCCTCTCGCTCGACACGGTCGACCTGGACTTGGGACGCACGCTGTGCGTGCAGGGGCGTAAGATTCGGGTACACGCCACGACATCGGCCAAAAATATGGCCCAGGACACGACGGCCGTTCACCCGTCGCAAGGGTTGTTGTCGGCCACCGGACTGCGAATCGAACTGGGAGACTCGACCGTTTTCGTCGGTCGGGGGCTGGAGAGCCGGTGGAGCATCCTACCGACCGCCGGATCGCCTCGAACACCGCGTATTGCCCTGGATGTCGAAGCTCGGCGACTTTCGCTGCGCGAACCGACCGGTCGGTTCGTGATCCGGCGGGGGAGCGTCGCGCTCGATGCCACGCTCTACCGAGCCGACAGTTCGTTGCTTCGGCGGCGCGAACACTTGCTGGACTCGCTGCAACGACTCTACCCGACCGTCCGCCGCGATTCGCTCTTGGCCCATGCCCGAGCCTTGCGCAACGGTCAATCCCGCCCCCGCGCCTCCGCCGACGACGGGTTCGCGGCAAACGATATCGACATGCGGGTTTCGTCCGACCTGGGCGAACTGCTGCGGCGGTGGCAGGTGAACGGACGGATCCGGGCCCAGGCCGGACGGATCGTAACGCCTCATTTCCCGATGGCCACCGCGCTGCGGGAGATCGACATCGCGTTCAACACCGACGAAGTGCGCCTGAACCGGACGTTCGTCAAGTCCGGCCAGTCTCAGATGGTACTAACGGGCGAAATCCGGGGCCTGCGGCGAGCCATGCTGGGACGGGGCGGGATGCAAGGCAACCTGAAGGTGGAGGCCGACACGCTCAACCTGAACGAGATCGTGCGGGTGGCGAACGCAGGGACGGAGCTGGTGGCCCGCGGAGGCATCGACCATACCGAAAGCGACGACCTGCTCGAGACACGGCTGGCGGAGTCGGCCGATACGACCGCAGCGGAGGGGATGTCGTTCATCGTTCCGGGGAACATCGACATGACGTTCGACCTGACGATCCGCCACGGGGTTTATGCCAATCTGGCGCTGGACAGTCTGGTGGGCGAGGTCGAGGCGCGCAACCGGGCCTTGCGTCTGTCGAACCTCGCGATGCACAGCAACGCCGGGAACCTTCGGATGACGGGACTCTACTCCACGCGGACCCCGCAGGACATCCAGGCGGGATTCGACCTGGAGATGGAACGGATGCAGGTGGCCCGACTCATCGAGCTGGTGCCGGCGATCGACACCTTGATGCCGATGTTGCGTTCGTTCGAAGGGGTGGTCGACTGCCAGATCGCAGCCACCACACGGCTCGACAGCGCGATGAACATGCTCCTTCCGACACTCAACGCAGCCTGCCACATCGAGGGCGACAGCCTCGTGCTGATGGACGGCGAGACCTTTGCGGAGATCTCCAAGAAGCTGATGTTCAAGAACAAGAAGCGGAACCTGATCGACCACATCTCGGCCGAGGTGCTGGTCCGCGACTCGCAAATCGAGATCTTTCCGTTCGTGGTCGAGATCGACCGCTATCGAGTGGCGGTGAGCGGGGTCCACAAGATGGACCTGACGTTCAACTACCACATCTCGGTCCTGAAGTCTCCGATTCCGTTCCGCTTGGGGATCGACATTTTCGGCAACCTGGACGATTTCGACTTCCGGATCACGCGGGCGCGCTACAAGAACGCCGAGCTGCCGACACGCGTGGCATTGATCGAAGACACGCGTCTGAACCTGCGAAACTACATCCGCGAGGTCTTCCTCCACGGTCCTCGGACCGAAGACCGGCTGCGGATCACACCGGAGACGGCTTCGCCGACCGACTTGCTGCCTCCGGCCGACTCGTTGAGTGCAGCCGAGGCGGATTCGATCGGACTTTCGAACTCTTCCGGATCTTCGGTAGGAGAATCGGCGGCTTCAACCGCTGCCTCGCCTGCCGATTCGACCGCCGGACGGTGATTTTTTGCAAGTATTTATTACTCTGATTTTCAGGGAATTTCAGGAATCACGGCAACTTTTCGCAGAAAAAAGTGCAAAATTTGCACGCGATTTTTTGGAGAATCCCGAAAAAGCGGTACATTTGTACCGCAATCAACGCCCGGGAGCTTAGCTCAGTTGGTTCAGAGCGTCTGCCTTACAAGCAGAGGGGCGGGGGTTCGAATCCCTCAGCTCCCACAAACATCCGATAGT
>JAIDFC010000308.1 GCA_029054535.1 Rikenella sp.
ACCGAGAAAGCCGCGAAGAGCGACAGCAATCCACCGAAAATCAGAGCCTTACCGAACATAAGCCGGCCGAAAGTTTTATTGATGAATCGTCGCATGCTGTTGTTTTTCTTTCGCCACCGTCGTATCGATCAACCCGCGTCCCTGCTTGGCAATCTTCCCCTCTTCCGTGAGCCAGACCACCATGCGGTCCAAAATCCCGTTCACAAAAACACTGCTCCCCGGCGTCGAGTAGTATTTCGATATCTCGATAAACTCGTCGAGCGTAACCTTCACCGGAATGGTCGGGAACTGCACCAGTTCCGTTATCGCCGCCAACATAATCAGCTTGTCCATGAACGCGATCCGGTCGAAATCCCAGTTTCGCGTAAACTTATCGATGTAGCCGAAGTACTCCTCATGCCCCACCAACGCCTTCCGGAACAAAGTCTCGACATACTCCTTGTCTTCGTTGTTCTTGTACATCGGCATGATGTCGAGGTCCTCCGAATTTTCGTTCAGAAATCCGATGGTCCGAATCGCCAGCCCCAGGCAGTACGAAATATCATCGACCCAGTACATCGACATCTCCTCCAAAGCCTCCTCGAAGTATTCGTTGTCTTCGATCTGCGTCGAGAGGAAATCGATCACGAACCGCCGATCGGCCGCAAACGCCTCCCGTTCGCTCACCTCCTCCGCCTGCCCGGTCGCCTCCATATAGCGTTTGTAGTACGGCGCGGCGATCATATCCTGGTAGAGCCGTTTCATCAACGCCTCCTGTCCGCGCCACGAGGCCTTATAGCGCGTCATGGCATCGGCCAACGCCGCGCTCCCCTCGATCCTCGCCACCACCCGGTTGTCCACGAACCTCCGATTAGGGTTCAAATCCGCTTCGGTGGGCATCAATTTCGCCTGCCCGATGGCGATCCTCTCCCGAGCCACCTCCGCCACCTCGCCCACCAGGGCGATCATCATCAGGTAGAGTTCGTAGCTTTTCCGGATACTCTGTTCAAATTCCTTTTCCGAACGGCTCAACGAATCCTCGCCCGATTGGAAATAGCTGTACAAGGATTTGACGGTCTTGATGCGAAGCAGTCGGCGACTAAGCATAGAACGGCAGGATATAAGTAAGTGTAGGTAAAAAAAGTAAGTTACAGCCTCTAAAAAAGGGGTATGGGCCGAGCATCAATATTCGTCTTCGTTGAAGAAGAAGTCGTCTTTGCTCGGATAGTCCGGCCAGATATCTTCGATACTTTCATAGATTTCGCCTTCGTCCTCGATCTCCTGCAGGTTTTCGATCACCTCCAACGGCGCGCCCGAACGAATGGCGTAGTCGATCAACTCGTCTTTGGTGGCAGGCCACGGCGCATCTTCGAGTTTCGAGGCCAGTTCAAGTGTCCAGTACATAGTATTTCGCGGATGTTTATTGACTTTGTGGGCTCCTCGGCAAAAAGCATCGTTCGCCCCCGGAATTTGCAAAAGTAATAATTTTTCCGGGATACGTCGGGTCGGGGTTCTATTTTCTGTCGGAAAAACAGGGGGAGCCATTCGCCGATCGGACGAACGGGTTCCCGGATCTCTTTCCGCACAAGGGTTTCCGTGGATTCTGGCGCATAAATGGCATCGATCGGATTGATCTGAATCGCCGGCGATCGATTGTTCCGAACACAAGCCTCGACTAACCCGCATCCCCCTGTAGCTATAAAAAACGGTTTCCTGTCTCGTAACGAGACAGGAAACCGAAGTGAGAACCACCACCCTTAAGGTGGTTCGGAATCAGACCTTTCTACACCCCTTATGACACTTCGCTTTGGCTTGTTTACTGATCTCTTCGGTCTTGGCGCTGACCTTCTTGGCCGCCGCCGATACTGCCGAAGCAGCCGTAGCGACGCCACTGTTGACCTTTTCCTTAACCGTTTCGCCGACCTCGCCGGCTTTCTCTTTAACGTGTTCGGCTTTTTCTTTGGCTGTTTCCTTGAGTTTGCCGGCCTTTTCGACCACGGCTTCTTTGACCTGCGCGGCTTTTTCCTTCGCGGCCTCGGTCATCTCGCCGGCCTTGATCGACACGGCGGTCGCCGCCTGCGACGCAGCCTCTTTCACCGCGTGCCCGGCGTCTTTCAACTTGCTTTTCGCTTCGGTCAAAGCTTCTTTGGCCGCTGCCTGATTCGCTTTCGTTTTCATAACAGATAGATTTTTGATTAGTTTTTTCGGATACGATTTCGGATATGATCGATACATAAGCGACAGACTCGATCCGGTTACGCAATCTCTGCTATGCAAACGGTGTGCAAAAGGAGCGTCTTCAAAGAAAAATTTTTCAAGACGCAGCCCAGAGCAAGCAAAATCAACTGACAAACAAACAATTACACTAACTATTGTATCATCTGTCGTTTTCTGTCGATCCGGATTTTCGTGATATTGAAAACCCGCCTCGTTCCGTTCCCGCTCCGCTCAAACACACTCGCGTCTTCGATCAGGTCGATGCTCTTGATTCGCTCCACGTCGCCCGAAGGCAGAGGCGCGAAAAAAGCCTGGAATACGTCGCCTTGTCCGAACTCCGTATAAACGTCTTTAAACATGCTGATCCCGCGGGTCTGTTGCAAGGCCAGAACTTTGGTCTTGCCGCCCCGGAGGTGGCAAACGAGCGTCGTGCTGCGCACCAGATTCGCCCTTCCGCGCGAACGGGCATAGTGCATCGTTACGGCCGTATGTGTCGACCCGAATTCGACGGCGTCGACCCAAATGGAACAATACTTAGCCTGCTGGCTCGAAACGGCGTAAACAAATGTCGATCGGTCGCTCGTAGACTGTGCCCGTACCGACGGACTCCAAATACCGATCATCAGCGCCCCCAACAGAGCGAATAATCCGTGTCTCTTATTCATAATTCATAGGGTTAAAAGGTTCGACACGATAAAAATAAGAAAAAAACCTTGAAACTCGGCTCGAAAATCCGTCTCTTGCTCGAAGATTCGCCTCTTCCCAGATCGACGCTCCCTCTCCAGCTCTCGCGCACGGCAAGAAAGGGATCTTTAGGCCTTCTATTACCTATCGGGCCACCCTTGCGGCACACCCGGCTCCGGGCCTCCGCGGCTATGATAATGGTCTGTTGCGGGTCGTCGGCGGTTACGGGTACAGTTGGGCGTCATCCGTTACGACGGGTACCGACGCCTACCACTTGTACTTCCACAACGGCGGTCTCAACCCGAATTACAGCTACCACCGTGGGCACGGTCTTCAGTTGCGTTGCCTCCAGGAATAGAGAGAGGACAAACCCGGCTCCGGGCTACCGCTATCGTGAAAATGGTCGGTTATATAGCGTCGGCGGAGACGGTTATAGTTGGTCATCGTCCATTCCTTCGGACAACGATAATGTCTACTTTCTGAACTTCCACTACGGTAGAATCGATCCGAATAACAACCTCGGCCGTGCGGGCGGTCTTCAGACGCGTTGCCTCCAGGAATAGGGAGAGGACAAACCCGGCTCCGGGCTACCGCCACGCGAGCTACGGTACGTCGTATGCTGTCGGCGGCAACGGGTATAGCTGGGCGTCTTCCGTTACGGCGGGTACCTACGCCTACTACTTGGACTTCCGCTACGGCGGGATCTACCCGAATAGCAACTACTACCGTGCGAGCGGTCTTCAGTTGCGTTGCCTCCAGGAATAGGGAGAGCGGACGCTCGGCACGCGAACCTACCCGTGTCTGCCCCAATGGCCTGCCGGGCAAGAACAGGTAGGCATCGACGGTTCGCAGCCCGCGGAAACTTAGGGTAGAGGCGGCCTGGTTCGAGTGCCGAGCGGCACTCGAAAACTGGTGTTTGCTCTGCAAGCCACTGCTGGCGGCAACTCGAAAACACGGCTCCGTTATGGTTCTTTCTTCGCATCAAACACGGGCCGAACGCCTCCCCATCGGGAGGCCCGCAAGTATGCCGCTTACGCGTCAAAGATTGCGGCCGCTCCCGGACGTCCGGCCCGGAGGCTGTTTCAAAACAGTCTTTGCGCGTCGCCCGCGGGAATTTCATAAAGATTTCGCCAAGAGCGAAACTTTTGAAATTCCTCTTCAGGCGGGCGGGCGACGAGACCGTGTTTGACTGCCCTCAAGC